>NZ_DAKC01000008.1:0-13608 GCF_002496465.1 Methanosaeta sp. UBA356
CCTTTCTCATCCCGGCCATTGCCCCGGCCAGCATCACCGGCCCGTCAAATCCGCTTCGAGCCCGGCTTGAATCGATGAATATCTTCTCCATCATAGCTGGAGCGCCATAGGACTGAGCCCCGCACAGGAGCATCAGCGTCCTGAAGATCAGGTTGCCTGAGATGCCATCAGGAGCGATGACGATGTCATCTCCCCTGCAATTCTCGATCAGAATTCCCTTATGCTCTGCATCAATTCCCGCCTTGAGAGCGCGGGCGGCGATCTGGTCGCCCTCCAAAAGGCTCCTGTCCACTCGTTCGCACCTTCCCCGGTCCTCCCTCCGGCCTCCGGAGAGGACCGCAGCCCGGGGCAGGACGCCCATGTTTTGCAGGAGCTTTGAGCCCCCAAGCAGCAGATCCAAACGGTCCTGGACCGTCTCGCCCTCATCGATTCCCACCGGCCCTAAAAGAAAGGCCCAGCCGGATAGCTCAAGCAGGGCCAGGCGGCGGACGGGCAGGCGGAACTCTTCGGCAAGAGCGCGCATGGTCCTTCCTGCGGGCAGGTTTCCCCGTACAGCGCCATCGATCACCCCGTTCGCCAGGAGCCGGACCAGCTCCTTCCAGGGCTCATCCGTGCAAATATGCTCATATGGGCAGCTTTCATCGACGTTGCCCACCACCAGCAGCTCTGCGAACCTCTCCGCCGAGTGCAGGGATGCCATAAGCTCTCGGTCGGCGTTCCAGATGCCGATTCCTATGCGGGCGTGAGTCTTTTCCGCCCGATCCTGCAGGGATTTTATGAAGCTTGCGTCCATATCCTAATGAATTCCGGTCACGCACTCCCGGGCCAGGTCGAAGAGCACAGACTCCTCTTCTCCGCTGCGAATTATCAGCCTTCTTTCGTCTGTCACCCGGCCGATGACCCTGGCGGTCAGGCCGCGCCTGGTGAAGACCTCCAATACTTTCTCCTGGTTCTCGGGCCTGGTGGTGACCACGAATCCCATTCCCGGATACATCTGCAGCCAGCCGGCCAGGGTTAGGCCCTCGGGAACCACTATGGCATCCACATCCACCACCGCACCCACCTTGCTCGTCTCCATGAGCATGGCCAGGGTGCCCAGGAGGCCGGGGTTGCTGATGTCCTTGCCCGCCCGGACCAGGCCGCTTTCGCCCAGTTCTCGCATCGCTCCCAGCTGCTGCGCCAGCACACTGCTTTCTTTGAAGCTGGTGGAGTCGAAGCTCAATTGAAACTGGGGATGGGGCTTTCCGTCGGTATCATAAGCGGCTATGACCACCTCACCCGGCTGCGCTGTGCTGCTCAGGATCACGGCATTCTTCTTCGCCTTTCCAAGGATGGCAACGTCCAGGGCGCTGTAAGGGGTATCGGGATGGAGGTGGCCGCCGATGATCGGTACACGGAGCTTCTCTATTCCCTTTTTCATGCCCTCTAAAACCCTCCTTGATATCTCGGGGTCTCCTGCGGATAGGACGTCCACCATGGCTACAGGCCAGCCGCCCATAGCGGCGATGTCGTGCACATTCACCAGCACGGAGCAGTAGCCCGACCACTCGGGATCGGCGTCCATAAGCTTGGACCAGATGCCGTCCGCGGCGAAGAGCATGACCTCATCGCCGTCGTCTATCACTGCCGCATCCTCACCGAAGGATGCAATGATCTGCTTGGATTCTATAGGAAAGAATGATATCAGCTCACCAATCTGCTTTTTCCTGGTGACTCCCACAAATCCGCGCAGCTCAGCTGCCAGAGACTCAAGATTCATCGGAGTATGCTGGGGCTCTGATCAAAAATAGGTGTCGCTAAAACTCGGGCGAAAAGCTCTTAACCGGTTGACTCCATCAATAAAATGGGTTTTTTGCAGCGGATTTCTGCATTCAGGTTTCCAATGGAAATGATTAATCGAAAAGTTTGTAATGTTTTTATGGATGCCGCTTTTCGAGAACTATGTAAAGAATAATAATGGATTTTACTGGTTTTTTCTGATAAAAACAATATGCAATAATCCATATATGCAATAGAAAAAAAGGGGTTAACTAATAAAATATATGATAAAGTTTGTCCTCTGATAGCCTCGATCGCAGAATCCACGAATCGAAACGCTATTTGCGGGCAAGCATCTCAAAAGGGATCTAAAGCAACTCCAATCCGACCTCACTGCTAATAATTACCATCTCCATTGAAGTATCATTCAAATGTAGATTCCGGGCGCATCCTTCAATAGCCCATGACTCCTGTATCTGATTGGTGAAATGAGATAATGGCTCATGGATGCATCAGAATAGCGGGAAGGAGAGATCCAGATTGCTGATCAGGGAATTTGAGGGCGGGCGGCACCTTTTGGCCACGCTGGAGCATGGGGCGGAGATAATCGGCCAGATTACCCGCGTCATAAGAGAGAATGATATCCGAGCAGGCCACTTGAATGTGATTGGCGCCCTGGACCAGGCGGAGATCGGCTACTACGACCAAGTCTCTCATAGCTACCAGGGCATTCAGATCAATGAGCCAGTGGAGCTGGCCTCATGCTCCGGTAACATATCCCTTTTGGCCGGCCAGCCATATGCTCATGTTCATGCCGTCCTCTCCGGCATGAAGGGAAAGGTCTGGGCGGGGCACCTGACCTCGGGCCGGATCTTTGCCGCAGAGCTGTATGTTCAGGAGCTTGTCGGACCGGATCTGATAAGATCTAAAGACTCCATCACCGGGCTTAATCTGTGGAGAGAAGAGTGAACAACCAAGATTATTTCCAGCTTTTGCAGGATGGCCTGGATGATGCCATGGCCATAGCCAAAATGGCTCGCAGACGGGGACGGGACCCCACGACTGATGTGGAGATACCCCTGGCGGTGGACCTGGCGGAGAGGGTGGAGAAGCTGATCGGCATCCAGGGAATTGCAGAGAGGATCCGGCATCACGAAGCGGAAGGATTGAGCCGGGAGGAGGCCGCGCTTGCCATTGGTATCGACTTCGCTGAGGGCCGGCTGGGTGCGGGGGCCAGCAAGATCGAGTCGGTGGAGAGCGCCATCCGCACCTCGGTGGCCCTGCTCACCGAGGGCGTAGTAGCCGCCCCCATGGAGGGCATTGCCCGGGTGGACCTGGGAAAGAACGATGACGGCACTGAGTATCTGAAGGTCTACTATGCCGGGCCGATAAGGTCTGCCGGGGGTACTGCTCAGGCGCTCTCCGTTCTCGTTGCGGATTATGTGAGGAGGAGCGTGGGCATCGCCCCCTGGAAGCCGCGCCCGGAGGAGGTGGAGCGCTATGTGGAGGAGATCGGCCTGTACAAGCGAGTGGCGGGCCTGCAGTACTCCCCCTCGGACGATGAGATCAGAACCATTGTGAGAAACTGCCCCATTTGCATAGACGGCGAGCCCACCGAGGAGGAGGAGGTCTCTGGATACCGGGACCTGGACAGAATAGAGACCAACCGGGTGCGAGGGGGTATCGCCCTGGTCTCGGCCGAGGGCATAGCCCTGAAGCGGCCCAAGCTCAAAAAGCATGTCAGCAAGCTAGGCATCTCCGGCTGGGAGTGGCTGGACTCCCTGGCCAGCGGCAAGAAGGATGGCGGGGACTCAACTCCCAAGTTCCTCCGCGACCTTATAGCGGGAAGGCCGGTCTTCTCCCATCCCTCCCGACCGGGGGGATTCAGGTTGCGCTATGGCCGGGCGAGGAACACCGGGCTTGCTGCTGCAGGTATCAATCCGGCCAGCATGCTTTTATTGGGAGAGTTCATGGCAGCGGGAACCCAGATCAAGGTGGAGCAGCCGGGCAAAGCGGCGGCGGTAGCGCCAGTCAGCTCGATTGAGGGGCCCACAGTGCGGCTGCTCAACGGGGATGTGGTGCGCTTTGACTCCGACCAGGATATACTGGAGTGGATGCCTATCAGCTGCAAAGATCCCAAGACCATCCAGATCGCCCTCAAGGCCCATGTATCCAGGATCCTGGATCTGGGAGAGATCCTGATCAGCTATGGGGAGTTTTTAGAGAACAACCGACCTTTGGCACCGGCCTCATATGCCTTTGAGTGGTGGGCGGCGGAGCTACTAAAAGCGGGCGGCGATCCATCGGGCAAAGAGTCTATGGATGGCGAAGAGGCTATTGCCTTGTCCAGAGAATATAGCGTTCCCCTTCATCCTGCTCATACCCACCTGTGGCATGACCTCTCCATAGAGGATTACGACCTATTGCGGGAGGTTGCGGCATCAAAAGGCATTCTGGAGTCGGGACGGCTGATTTTGCCTCTGGAGGCCAAGGAGTCCTTAGAGACCCTGCTGGTGCTGCACAAGGTCCGAGATGGAAGGATAATAATCGAGGACCCTCTGCCCTTCCTGCTGTGTCTGGGAATTGACTGGGAGGGTGGTTCATTGAAGAGGAGGGCTGAGGAGGCTGGGGGCGAGCCGGGTGGGGTCGATCAGGCAGAGGACTCGACTCTGGCCAGGGTCAACCGATTCACTGGCATTGTGGTTCGGGCCCGGGCGCCCACCCGCATCGGAGCCCGCATGGGCCGGCCCGAGAAGTCTGACAAGAGGCTGATGAGGCCGCCGCCTCATGTCCTCTTCCCCGCGGGGGAGGAGGGGGGCAAGGGCCGGTCCATTCAGGAGGCGGCAAAGCACTCCACTAACAGCTCCTCCGGGATCATCAATGTTCAGATCGAGCGGCGGGTGTGCAAGAGCTGCGGCAAGGAGGGATTCGCCTTCAATTGCGAGTGCGGCAGCCATACTGAGAAGAAGAGGGTCTGCCCCAAATGCAATATCCCCGCTCCTGAGAAGTGTCCCAAATGCGGCCAGGAGACCAATGCGGTAGCAGATATGCAGATCGATGTCAAAAAGCTCTATTTTCAGGCCCTGGAGAGTCTGGGGGAGAGGGAGCCCGAGTCTCTGAAAGGGGTGTTGGGCCTCTCCTCACGGGACAAGACCCCTGAGCCCCTGGAGAAGGGAATCCTGAGGGCCAAGCACGGGATCAACATCTTCAAGGACGGCACAGTGAGATACGACCTCACCGACCTGCCCCTCACCCATTTCCGGCCGGACGAGATCGGCACCAGCCCGGAAGTTCTGCAGAGCCTGGGCTATACTGTGGATATGCATGGCGATCCTTTAACCCGTCCGGATCAGGTCTGCGAGCTGAGGATCCAGGATATCGTCCTGTCCCGGGATGCGGGCGAATACCTCCTGAAGGTATCCTGGTTTACAGACGAGCTGCTGGCCAAGTTCTATCATCTGGAGCCATTCTATAATGCCCAAACCCCCCAGGATCTGATCGGAAAGCTGATGGTGGGCCTGGCCCCCCATACCTCTGCAGGAGTTCTATGCCGGCTGATCGGCTACAGCCCGGCATCGGCTGGGTTTGGCCATCCCTTCTTCCATGCGGCCAAACGGAGAAACTGCGATGGGGACGAGGACTGCGTCATGCTGCTCATGGATGCCCTGATAAACTTCTCCATGTCCTACCTTCCCGCGAAAAGGGGTGGGAAGATGGACGCCTGTCTGGTCATGACCACCATTCTCAACCCGGCGGAGGTGGACAAGGAGGCTCATAACCTGGATCTGACCCCGGTCTATCCCCTGGAGTTCTACGAGGCCACCCTCACCAACACCAGCCCCAAGGACCTGGAGGGGAGGTTCGATCTGGTGTCCAAGCGGCTGGGCACCGACCAGCAGTATGAGGGGTTCAACTTCAGTCATGCCACCACGGACATCGCCGCCGGGCCGAAGAACAGCGCCTACAAGACACTGGAGACCATGGTCGATAAGATGGATGCCCAGCTGGAATTGGCGCGGATGATCCGGGCGGTGGACGAGCAGGACGTAGCAGAGCGGGTGATCAACTCTCATTTCCTGCCCGACCTTATTGGCAATCTGCATGCCTTCTCCAAGCAGAAGGTGAGGTGCGTGAAGTGCGGAGCCAAGTATAGAAGGCCTCCACTGAAAGAGACCTGCCCCAAATGCGGCGGCAGGATGATTCTCACTGTGCATGAGGGCAGCGTGCGGAAGTATCTGGAGGTCTCGATCAAGGTGGCAGAGGAGTATGGGGTGAGCAGCTACACCAAGCAGAGGCTGCAGCTTTTGAAGATGGAGATCGACTCTTTGTTCAAGAACGAGAAGGCCAGGCAGACCGGGCTTGCGGATTTCATGTGAGAAAGTCTTATCACATATAAGGCTGCAAATGAACACACTGGGGCCAGATAATGGATAAAAAGAGAGTCCTTGAGAGCATTGGTTTCATCCTTGATGGATTTGACGAGATCGATCTGGCCTATGTCTTTGGATCATTTCTCAAGAGAGACGACTTTCATGATATTGACTTAGCCATTCATCTTTGCAGAGAGAAATCCCCTTATGAAAGGTTCAAGTTTTCTGGGAAGGTTGCGAGGGATCTGGAAGAAGGAGTGGAGCCCAGGATGGAGTTCGATGTTCGTATTCTCAATTATGCTCCGGTATATTTTCAGTATGAGGTTATAAGCAATGGGATAGTGGTATTGGAAAGAGATCAAGAGAATAGGATCGATTTCGAGGCTCATCTAATATCGGAATATCTGGACTTGAAGCATATGTATGACCGCCTTGATAGAGCCTTCCTGGCCAGAGCCTGAAATGAGAGTTTTATCACATTTAAGAGAACTCGATGAGGCAATAAAGGATTGGGAAAGATACCAGCGGTTTTCTCTAGAGGACCTCAAGACGGATCGTGATACAAGAAATATGGTCCTTCATGCCATGCTGGTCAGCATTCAGGCGGCAATAGATATTTCATCTCATTTAATATCCAAAAATCAGCTTAAGAGACCGGCAACTTATCGCGAGGTCTTCTATCTTCTTGGCCAGGCTGGCATGATTCCAGAGGAATTGGCCATCGAGCTTTCCGACCTGGCTGGATTCAGAAATGTTCTGGTTCATATTTATTGGGATATCAATTTAGATGAGATCTACAGCATACTGCAAAATGATCTTAAGACATTAAGAAGCTTCAGAGATGAAATTAAAGAAGTATTAAGGAACGATGGATAGCTGGCGGGCCAGCTGCAAATGAACGGGATATAGCCATCGGATTGAGTCCTGCGGAATCATAACCGGTCCATTACGATTTTTATCTGGATTTTACCTTTCCCTGAAATTCATTAAAAGTACTTATGATTTATCAAAAATGAAATATGTCAAAAAAGATATACTGCATCCAGCAAAAAGCTTTATTTACAGACAAACATATACTCCAAGGAGGAGGATGAATTGAGCTTTCTGCTGGGTGAATGCGAATTTTATTCCAACTATTTCTTAATGGAAGTAGGCAGAGCATTCTTCTCAAAGTCATTCTCACTGACTGCCCAAACGGGGGTATGGCCCTGAAGCCTACGGTGGCTCGATATGCTCTTGCTGGCCCTGGGCCTCTGCTCACCCAGACCATTCTCCTGACGGATAGGGTCCACCGGGCGCTGGTGGAGCTATCCGATGGCTCGGCGGTATTCACCGGCTGCGACGAGCTGCACCGGCCCTTGCGAGGCCACGAGCATGCCCATATCTTCTGCGAATCAAACCCGCGCCAGGGCCAGCAGGCCGGGGGCGAGATCACGGAGATCAGCATCTATGCACCCATGGGCTTTGACTCCGAGGACGAGGCGGCCCTGCAGAAGCTGAAGGAGATCTATGATGATCAGGGGGCAAGCACGAGTCTGGTCCTTCTGGGATTGGGCCAGCCGGCGGAATTGGGCAGCACGAGCCCACTATTTTCCCGGTCGAGATCATGGATATCTCATACCCCCTTCCTGCCCACCCGCCACCCCAAGGCCACCAGGGCAGGAGTGCCGAAGGTCGATTCCACCGGTTTTCAGATCGGCAGCCCGGAGCACGAACTCTTACGGCTGCTGGGGCTGGCAGGCTTTCCCGAGCCTGATATGATAGAGAGAGTGGGCCACACCAGGTTGGGCGAGCGGGATGTTCCCTGGGATGCCTTTGTGCGCCGGAGAGGGGCGGATGAGAGGAGGCCAGCGGCGAATGGAGCCGGCTACGGCTTTCGCATCGTATTTGCAGAGGCGGTGCAGGGGCCGGTGGCGGTGGGGTACGGGGGGCATTTTGGGATGGGGGGATTTGAGGGTGAAAGCGATTGCGCGGTACAGAATCACCATAAAGCATCCTTTGTATTGGGCGAAATAACTGATATGGAGAGATCAAGATGGGCATGACCAAATTAAGAGCTGATTTTAGCATTGTAACTCCTCTCTTTATGGGTGGGGCGGATCCTCAATCAGCTGAACTCCGAGTCTCCGGCATGAAGGGTATGCTGCGTTTTTGGTGGCGAGCTCTTGCGTGGAGCAGGCTAAAATCAGTAGATCAAGTGCGATCAGAGGAAGCTAAGATTTTTGGAAGCACAGAAGAAGGCCAATCAAGTGTTAAGATAAGACTATTGCCACCCAAAAAAACAGTCCCTATAAAAAAGAAAAGTGTTTTGAGTTATAATGATGGCACGGATGCGGGAGAAGGCTCTATATATCTGGGATACGGTCTTATCGAAGCAAACGGTGAACTGAATCGACGATGTTTGGGATATCCAATAGAGGATGGAGCGCTAGAACTTAGCTTCTTGCCAAGTACGCCTGAAGACAACATTAAAAGTGTGGAAGCTGCCCTTCTGGCAATGGGTTTTTTCGGGGGTCTGGGCTCCCGTTCACGCAAAGGCTACGGCTCTTTCAACTTAAAAAAACTCACGAGGGGTGATGAAACCGATCCGGTGTTCATATCGCCAAGTGATAAAGATGGTCTTAAAAGGGCAATATTAAATCTTTTTGATCCAGATGGGAGATACAAGATATTGCGCTATGATGGCCTTCCACCCTATACTGCTTTTAGCAAAATGATGCGAATTGATATTCTAGATACAAGTGATGAGCCTCTTCGATTGTTAAATTCTATCGGCGATAAAATGATGGAGTATCGAAGCTATAGGAAAGAAAAGAATTTCTTGGATGATTACAAACTCATCAGAGATGCCTTGGCCGGCAATGTGATATATAATCATCCCAAAAGGTCGATTTTTGGCCTTCCTCATAACTACTACTTTTCAAGTACTAAAGAATCAGCCAAAGTCAAACCCAAAGATCATGAGAGAAGAGCAAGTCCGCTCTTCATCCATATACAGCGCATGAATGAAAGCCAATTTGCAGCAATAACCGCAATTATCCCAGCTGATTTCTTGCCGCATGGAGAGAAGATAATGGTTGGAGATTCTCCTGTAGATGCAGACGTTAACGGTTATAAAGTCCTCCATGAGTTCATCGATGGAAGAGACACTCCTAGGTTTGCATCGTTAGTGAGGGTAATATGAGCGACACTCCGAAGATCCATTTTACCATAGGCCCAGTACAGGATTTCGTGGCCCAAGCCCGAAGAACTCGCGATCTGTGGAGTGGATCGTTTCTTCTGTCTTATCTGGCTGGGTGCGCTATTAAATGCATTCAAGATAAGGGTGGGGAGATTGAGATTCCGGATGTCAGAGAAGATCGTCTCCTGGATTGGATTAAAAAACCCAGAGATAAAAAGGACAATCCTATAATCGGTTCTTTGCCAAATAGATTTGAGGCTTCTGCACCTAATCCGGCTATTGCAGCAGGGGATGCAGCCATAGCTGTATCTAGCGCCTGGAGGAAGATAGGAAATGTTGTCTTTGATAAGTATGTGAAAGAAGTTGCAGGTCACGGAGTGGGAACGAAGGAAATCTGGGATCGTCAGATCGAATCCTTCTGGGAGATCTCATGGACAATTGATTCCGATATTGACTCGATAAACGACAGAAAATATTGGAGAAGTCATATACCACCGATAGAAGGTGGAGACCATTGCACGATCATGGGGGACTGGCAGGAGATTTCTGGATTTGTTAGATCAAAAAGCCGTGAAGTGAGGGAGAAGCAGGACTTATTTTGGACTGAACTCAGAAAGGGAACAGGCGGCATGGATCTGCGTGAAGGAGAGCGTTTATGCTCAATTTCCCTCATCAAGCGCATGTTCCCCAGGGCATCCGAGAAGGCCATTGGCTGGCCTGTCAGAGCTGAAAATTGGCCCTCTACCGCTTATGTGGCAGCCATTCCTTGGCTTAAGTTGGCTGCAGAGAAAGCCCCGATTTTATGTGAGAGATATGCAAGAGATGTATTGACTGAAGCGTCGGATGTCAGCCGTCCAGGAATTTCGGAGAAGGTCGGTATCAGCAGCAATTCTCTGACTGCTGGCTTCCTGAACCTCGATGGCAACTTCTATTTCACGAATGCCATCGATAACTGCGATAGCACACCCCTAAAAAGCACTCCTTTTAATGAGGACTGCAAGAATGAGGATCAAGAGACTCAGCAGGTGCGTTATAGGCTTAAGTCTACGCTTATAGACCTAGTCAGAGAAGTAGGTTCTTCACCATCATCATTCTATGGAATGCTGATAATGGATGGCGATAACATGGGCAGCCTCATTAAGGAAAAGGGTGCCTCGGTTAGCAGCGCTCTTGCCAACTTTACAGGATATGTTCAAAAAATAGTCAAAGATCATAACGGGGTTACAATCTATGCAGGTGGCGATGATGTTCTAGCTATGCTTCCTGTTGAGAAGGCAATTGAGTGCAGCCTAATGCTTTCAAATTGCTACAGAGAATCCTTTAAGAGTATCTCAGATCCGAGAGCGACCATATCAGCCGGTCTTATCTTCACTCATTATCGTGTTCCATTGAGTGCTGCCCTGCATGAAGCACATTACATTCTGGACGATGTGGCCAAAGACCAAAACGGCAGAGGTAGCGTTGCGATTAGCGTCCTAAAGCCAAGCGGAAAATACTGTCAATGGACTGCAACATGGGACAATATCTTGGTTTCAGAAGGTAGAGACTTGTTTAACGATCTACTTCCATCTCTCCGAGGAGATAGACAGTTCTCAACAAGCTTCTTCTACAGCATTCGAGAGGTCCTTACCGCTCTCTCAGGAGATTTGAGCGAGAGACCAGGAAGTTACGTGCAGTTGACAGACGGTATGGATCCGGTTGGGCTCTTGGCTGCTCAATACAGGATGTCGAGAGAGAGAACTGTGAGCAAAGAGGATGCAGAGATGCAAATGAGAAGGCTTTTGAAAATTTGCAGCAGATCTTGTAGAGATAGAAGAGGTGAAGCGATGTCCCCAGATGAAAGATGTCTCACCACAGACGGGGTTATGCTCTTGAAGTTCTTGTCTCAGGTTGGCCAGGAGATGGACTAAATGTGTATGGTAGCTTATAGCCTGAGCCCAGTTGATAGCTGGTTTTTCAGAGATGGCAGGCCGTTCAATCAAGGTGAGAAGAATCAAACAGATGTGGAAAGCATGTTTCCCCCATTTGCCACAACAATTGTGGGGGCGATCAGGGCTTCTCTCGCAAGGAGCAAGGGCTGGAATGGGCATGGAGACTGGCCATCAGAGATCAAAGATAAGCTTGGAGATGGCGAGCATCTGAAACCTTTAAAATTCCAAGGACCATATCTAATCCGGAAGATAAACGGAATAATTGAACCGCTTTTTCCAGCTCCTCTAAATATTATTGGAAAAGAGCCATCATTTGATGAGGTTAACTGGACTTTTTCCTATTTGAATCCTGGCAATGGCATAGATTGCGATCTTGGAAATGAGGTGAAGCTTCCTGCAGCAACAAATGGTACTGGTATGAAGAGACTTAATGGATTCTTCTTCAATAAGGACGACATGCAAACGATACTTCAGGGAAATGAATTGCAGCATATTAATCCAATCCGCGGAAAAAGGGTATCCCGCTTCGTCCAGGACTATGATACAGCGCCAAGTCCGATAAATATTCTTTGGGATCTTGAATATACGGTTGGCATAGAGAGGAATTACCAAAAAAGGACTGCCAAAGAGGGGGCAATCTATTCTTCTCAAAAAGTAAGGCTTTGCCAGAATGTAGCCCTGGCAATGAATGTTAGTGGTTTGACTGAAGATTTGGAGCTTCCTGCGACCTTGACGTTTGGTGGGGAAAGTCGTATTGCCTATGCTGAAAAGCTTGAGAATCCAATAGGGATACCTGAAGCTCCGCCATTGCAATCATCTGGAGGAGTCACTCGGTTCACAGTGACTCACCTCACTCCTGCTTACTTCGAAAGAGGATTGGCTGGGCCTGGAGAAGAATTCTATGGCATCCATGGTACAAAGGTAATTTCAGCTTGCTTGGAGCGACCTGTGAGAATAGGTGGATGGAATTCAATTCCTGCTCGAAAGGGACCAATACCGCTAAAGCCGTTCATTCCGCCAGGTTCTGTGTGGTTTTGTGAATCTGAGAAAGAAGTTGCTGAGAAAGTGAGAGATTTAAATGGCTGTCATATCGGTGGATATACTGATTTTGGATTTGGCCAAATTTTGATTGGATTATGGAAGGAGGGAGCATAGAGATGAAGAATTTGATGATAAGGATGATAGCAGAGACCTCAATTCATCCTGGATCAGGTAGGTCATCGGGATTTGTTGATCTTCCAGTCGCCAGGGAATCGATAACCCAATATCCTGTGATAGTTGGTTCGAGCTTGAAAGGTGCATTAAGAGATCGCGCGAGAGAGATTTGGCCTGATATTATTACTGAGAGTAACGGCAAAACGGATTCCAAGCTGGACCCAAAGGTGGCAAAGTTGTTTGGAGTCCAGGAGGATGCTGGGGACCTGGTGGTTTCAGATGCAAAGCTTTTGCTTTTGCCCGTGAGGAGCCTAACAGGGAATTACAAGTGGGCAACATGTCCTTACCTATTAGAGAGGATTAAAAGAGATGCTCAAAGAACTCAATATGAATGGATGGTGGAAGGATTACAATTTTCTGGAAAGCCTGAAAAGTCTACAGCATGGTCAAACAAAGGTGATAATGTCTTTCTCGAAGAACGTGAGTTTCGGGTGTCGGGCAAGATCGAAGACACTTTAATCGATACTCTAAAAAAATTGATCGTCCATAGAGTGGCCTCAGAACGACTTAACGATCAGTTGATAATCCTCAACGATGATGATTTCCAATGGTTCGCAAGCTACGGATTGCAAATTAGTGCAAGGAATGTGCTCGATATCAAGACAAAGAAAAGCACTAACCTCTGGTATGAGGAAACCCTGCCTGTCGACAGTGTTTTCTATTCACTTCTCTTCCTCCGCAAGGATGAATCACGTAGCTATGCTGGTTCTCTTCTAGAAAATATAAATTACCTGCAAGTTGGAGGAAATGAAACGGTTGGCCAGGGATGGTTTGCAGTGAAAACTTTAGATCGTAGCGAATCCTGTGAGGGATGATTTTGACTAACCTGACTATTGGCCAAAAGAGGGCTGCACACTCATTAGCCGCCATTAAGGGACTTCAGGGACTAGATCCAGCGCAAATTGAAGAATATGCTCAGCGTTTCACATCCTTGGAATGGCTCTTCAGGCAACATATCCCAGATATCGGAAATTTTGACAGCTATGTGGAACGACTTCCTGCTACTATCGTCACAAATGGTCTTGGTCAAGCTATGGCCTTTGAATTAGCAGCATCTAAGCTTGCGAAGACTGGTCGGAAGCCAGACGAGCAAGCACATGAATTGCTTTATCGCATTGTTGAAAGCTGGCTTCGGGAATGCGATAACTGCTTA
>NZ_DAKC01000048.1:0-4685 GCF_002496465.1 Methanosaeta sp. UBA356
AAGATGCAAGAACTGGCGAAGGAGCTGAGAGATAGAGGGTACGATCCTGCTGCAGAGACAATCGACAGGTTCAGATTCGATCTATGGAATTATAAGGCGTATCCGAAGGCCCATTGGAAGAGGATACGAACCACAAACATCATTGAGATTGAGCGCATCAATAAGGAATTGAAGCGCAGAAGCAGACCTGTAGGAGCATTCCCGAGTGATCAATCCCTGATGAGATTGGCAGGATGCATCATGATAAATATAAATGAAGAGTGGGTCACAGGTAAAAAGTATTTAACGATGGACGTATAGTAATGATAGTAGGATACAGGGCGGCTAAATTACAGCAATTTCGGGACACTACCATTATGACTATAATCCCGAGCCAGCCTCATCATTTTATTCCAGTTGCCTTGAAGAATGTATAGCAAAACACCCCGTCCTCTTCAGTCGTCCGGTATAGATCCCTTATACCCTCATCAAATGCCTCTGGCTTTATCATCCCCAACTTTATGGCCTGTTCCCGAACGCCCTCAATCATGGCAGTGAACGTGTTCCTGGTGAAGCCCTCCACCATCTCCGGCCGGCTGGAGTCGGCATAGACCATGCGGGGAGAGACTCGAACCGAGATGTAACCTGCTTTAGAGAGCAGGGGATATAGCTCCCTTCCGATCATTGCATTGCCTCCTGCAAATCTTTGCAGTTCCACCTGGGCTAAGATCGCCCTTTGGGCAGCAATGCTATCCGGATAAAAGTATGCTGAACCGTGGTCTCCCTCAATCACCGTGATTGTGCCACCGGGGCGGATGAAGTCCTTCAGAGCGATTAGGGCCTCCATCGGTCTGGGCAGGTGCTCGAGGACGAAGCAGAGGAAGAGGTGATCGAATGATTGGGGATCAAAGGGAAGACGGAATATGTCCGCCTGCAAAAAATCAATATTCTCAATGCCTGCTTCCTCAACCTTTCCCCTGGCCTGGAGGACGGAGGCCCGGGATATGTCCATTGAGATGATCGATGCCTCTGGATTGTTTCGAGATAGGGTCAAAGTCTGCGCTCCCACCCCGCAGCCGGCCTCTAGGACCCGGCTGCCTGCAGGATAAGAGGTATCGGAGTGAAGCAGCTGAACAAGGGTGGTGGCCTGATCCTGCAAGCGCCTGCTCTCCCTTGGATCGTAGCCGTGAACGTATGCTTTGTTCATGCTGGCCTCTTTTATTTGGGATCGGTAATAATCTTAGCTGTCGGCTTATCTATAGGCCCATCCCTTATCTTATCTATGTTCTATGCGATCAAGCGCAGAGATTATATCTAATATCGCGATGGAGATATATTCTCGATCGCCCAGTATTTAAACAGCGCAATGATCAGCGGAATTTCCCGCCATTTTGAGCAGTAGAGCAAAGAAGCTATAAGTATCTCGTTTTTTAATGTACATTCAAGTCCATTTACCAGAAGAGGTGCGCAAAATGACCAAGACGGCAGTAATCATAGGCGGGGGAATTTCCGGGATATTTGTGATGAAGGACCTCCAGGAAAAGAGCATAGCAACGAAAGAGGACATCAAGATAGTCCTTTTAAAGCGCGAGGACACCGGCTGGGTCTCTGTCTGCGGATTGCCTTATGCTCTCCGCGGATGGTATGAAATAGACAAGGTTGTTATCAACAAGCCGGAGTTCTTCTCAGAGCAAGGGGTGGATTTCAGAACCAAGACCGAGGTTGAAAGGATAAACACTGACGATAAAACCTTGAAGCTGAAGACGGGAGAGACTCTGAAATACGATTATCTGGTCATCGCCACAGGGAGAAAGCCGGCTCTTCCCGAGATGATCGAAAAGTCAACTATGAAGAACATATTCACCCTCAGCACCATGGAAGATGCCTACAATATCGAGGCTGCCTTTAAATCAGGAGAAGTGAAGAATGCGCTGGTTCGAGGGCGGGGCATTATTGCATTGCAGGCCGCTGCCGCTGCGGCTGCCAATCATATCAAGACCACTGTCCTTGCCGGTCCGCCCTCATTGCTCCCCGGAGGCCTGGATCCGGATATGGGCGATATGCTCAAAGAGTGGATGCAAAAGCAGGGAATAGAGTTCATCCTGGAAAACCAGCCGATTTCCAGCCTGAAAGAAGATGGCGGCCGGGTCAGCTCTGTCCTGATCGGCCCAAGAGGTGAGAAGGAGATTCCTGCGGAGATGGTAGTGGTCGCCATGGGCATGAGGCCGAATGTCAGGCTAGCAGAAGAGGCGGGAATTGAAGTCGGAGATACTGGCGGAATTATCACAGACAACTCATTGCACGTTAGAAAGAAGAAAGGCTATCTGAACGAGGTATATGCACTGGGCGACTGCATTGAGGTCATAGATGGCATCACCCTCCGTCCGAAGTTGAACCAGCTGGCTTCTACATCCGTTGTCCAGGCAAATGTAATCTCAGATAACATAATCAGTGATATCAAAGGCAATCCCTGCTTGTATTCATCCTACGACCCATGCATGGGACCGGTAGTAGCCGAGATTGCCGGCCTGAACTTTGGATCGGTGGGGGTGACAACGGAGGCGGCAGGGAGAGCGGGCATTAAGACGATATCCGGCAAAGCAACCAAGCTGACCAAGGCTCGATACTTCCCAGGAGCAAAGCCGCTTACGATGAAGCTCATCTTCGACGCCTTCTCTATGAAGCTTTTAGGGGCTCAGATGATCTCCGAGGTCCCGGTCTCAGACAGAGTAAATGAGATGGCAGTGGCAATAAGAGCCTGTGTTAACGCGGAGGACCTCAGAAACACAGAAAGATGCTTTGATCCATCCTTATCTCTGCTCGTAGACGTTACCGTGGACGCAGCAGAGGACGCTCTGAAAAATAAATCCGTCTGTTAGAGGAGGATAAAGCTAAGAGGATTTACATAATTTTTTAAGATACATTTCTAATTTTTCATTTCTATTTTTGCTTTTTAGGAGACCTGCGGCAATTGATCGCCCATGAATAGAGATCCTTTCATGGTTTGATCCTTTATAACAAATCCATAATAGCAGCTGGCTGGCAGTGCAGACCTTTCCCTCGCTTCTTGCCTGCTTTTTCAAGGCCCTACATATATCATGATCGTACATTCATACAGGGAAAGATTTATTTGCTCAATTGCTAAAAGTAATTAGATAAATGAATATGCATACTGGATTCTCCGAGGTTTTCGGGCCAGCAATGAGGAATTGGCTTTGGATTTAAGTACAACTGCGCTTTTAGCATTTCTTGGATTTCTGCTCTGCATGTCGGCTTTCTTCTCTGCATCTGAGACCGCATTGATGTCACTGAGCAAGATCAGGCTCATCCATTTGGTTGAGGAGAAGATAAGAGGTGCCAGCGTGGTAGAAAAGCTGAGGGAAGACCCCAGCAGACTGCTGGGCACTATCCTTGTGGGCAACAATTTAGTAAACATCAGCGCATCGTCCATTGCCACAGTCCTGGCGATAAAATATTTCGGCGATAGCGGAGTTGGCATCGCTACCGGGGTGATGACCATGCTGGTGCTCATATTCGGAGAGATCACTCCCAAATCACTGGCTGCTCAAAAGTCTGAACAAGTAGCTCTCTTGGTGGCAAGGCCTATCTCCGTTTTAGCATACATTCTGAGTCCCGTCGTAGCGGTCTTCTCCCGTGTAGCCAGCATATTCTTGCGGCTCTTTGGCTGCAGAAGCAATGCCAAACTGCCCTCGATTACCGAAGAGGAGCTCAAGTCCATGGTGAATTTGGGCGAGGAGGAGGGTGTCATCGAGGATCATGAAAAGACGATGATCTGCAATGTATTCGACTTCGGGGACCAGCTGGTTAAAGATATTATGGTTCCGCGGATGGACATCATTGCCATAAACATCAATGCCACCTATGAGGATGTCATAAAGATAATAAGAGCTGAGCAGTTCTCCCGCTATCCAGTTTACAGCAACAGGATCGATAACATAGTAGGCATTCTCAATGTCAAGGACCTGGTCTACCTGGATTCCAAGAGGGACTTTGACATGAAAGGGTTTGTGAAAAAGCCCTACTACACATTCGAGTTCATGAATACCTCAGAGCTCTTCAGCGAGATGAAAAAGCGCAGGACACATATGGCCATAGTCCTGGATGAGTATGGGGGCACGGCCGGTATCGTCACCATGGAGGATCTTGTTGAGGAGATCGTGGGAGAGATATCAGACGAGTACGACATGCAAACCAATGAGATCGAGACGATCCGGGAAGGAGAGTACATCGTCGATGGAAGCACCAGGATCGAGGAGCTGAACGAGCTGATCGGGACGGATATCGAATCAGAGCATTACGAATCAATAGGCGGTTTTATGATCCAGCTATTGGGCAGACTGCCCAAGCAAGGCGAATCCGTCGAATACATGAACACCAGGTTCGTAATCGAGAATGTGGAAAAAAACCGCATCAAAAAGATCAGGGTGCTGATGTCAGAAGCCCTGCCTGATGAAGAGAGCATTGTATTGTGAGGGCTTCAAGATGTGTTCTAGATGTGGCATTCTGATTGAAAAGGCGCTTTCTGATAGCGTCCATAACTGCCCTCATTGCGGGCTTTCGGTGAGTCGAGATTGGAATGCGGCAATCAATATGCTTGGATTGGGACTACAATCTGTCGGAATTAAAAACGTAGAAGCCCTACCCCTTTAGGGGTGGGGAGTGGTCACATAAACACAGGCTGGAAG
>NZ_DAKC01000134.1:0-13432 GCF_002496465.1 Methanosaeta sp. UBA356
GCATATCCTGGAGGCGTTCACCGTTGCAAAAGCCGACTCTGCATTGGCCGCAGGAATGTTCCACCGGGGAGAGTACACTGTGGGCCAGGTCAAGGACTATCTGGAGAGCAACGGTATCCGGGTAAGACGGTGATTTGAAAAGGCGATGAACCTAAGGGCGGTGGGAAAGAAGGATAAGAAGGGGATCAGCCTGATCTATGCTCCCCCCATCCATTAGATTCACTGCGAGATACTGTCTATTGTGACCAAGCTCTGTTCTGCGCCTCTGAAAGCGTTCTTGAAGTGAACTTTTATTTTTTGCGATGTTTCTGGCCTGGAGTAGATGAAGGTATCATCAACCTCGTTCTCTGGTGTGATCACCTGCGAATCAACCACCATCCCATCTTTACAGAGCTCCAGGTATAATTTATTTCCATCAATGTCTATGGACGGGATAATAAGCTCATATCCTTCCTCCAATTTTAAAGGTGTCCCTGAAGTTACTGTCTGGGATCTGGTGTCGTTAATCAATATTGGATTGGGATCGATCTCTGAAGTCTGCCAGAGGCTATCTACTGTAGCCATGCTTTGATCTGCACCTCTGAAAGCGTTCTTGAAGCGAACTCTTATTTCTTGCGATGTTCCCGGACAGGAGTAGATGAAAGTATCATCAACTTCGTTCGCCGGTATGATCACCTGGGAATCGATAACAATCTCATCTTTGTAGAGATCCAGGTTCACTTTATTTCCATCTATGTCTATGGAATTAATAGCTAGCTTGTATCCTTCCTCCAAAGCTAAAGTCGTCCCTGAAGTCATTGTACGGGATCGGGGGTCGTCAATCAATATAAGATCAGGATTGACCTCTGAAGTCTGCCAGAGGCCGTCTGCTGTAGCTAGGTTCTGATCTGCGCCCCTGAAAGCGTTCTTGAAGCGAACTCTTATTTCTTGTGGGGTTCCCGGATAGGAGTAGATGAAAGTATCATCCCCTTCGTTCGCTGGCATGATCACCTGAGAAGCAACTATTTCTCCGTCCTTGACAAGCACCACGTACACTCTATTACCATCGAGGTCCATGGACTGAATCTCCAACTCATATCCTTCTTCTAGCATCAAGCCAAACCTTGAACTCACCGTTCTCAATTGAGTGTCATTTATCAGTATACGATAGGGATCCATCCCTGAAGTCTGCCAAATCCCATCTATCATAGCCAATGAATGATCTGTGCCTCGGTAAGCGTTTTTGAAGTGAACCTTTATTTGGTTGGACGCTTCTGCCTGAGAGTAGACAAAGTTGTCGTCAACCTCATTTGCGGGTATGATCAGCTTAGAGTCAATTACTTCTCCGTCTCTGCTAAACTGAAGGTACGCTTTATTTCCCTCGATATCTGCGAACCGGATCGCCAGCTCATAACCTTCCTGTAGTTCCAGGGGCATTTGTGAGCTCAATGTCATTGATCTAGAGTCATTTATTAAAATGCGATCGGGATTGTCTTTCGAATTCTGCCAGATTCGGTCTATTGTGACCAGATCCTGATCCGGAGTTCTCAAAACGTTTTTAAAGTGGATCAATATCTCATGAGATGTTCCCGCTCGGGAATAGTGGAAGATGTCATCAACATCGTTAGGCGGTATGATCACCTCTTCATGAACCAATTTCCCATCTTTATCCAGCTCAAGACAAATTTTGTCTCCCTCGATGTCCATTGACTTGATGAATAACTCGTATCCCTCCTCCAATTTTATTGACTCTTTTGAAGACAATATTATTAATTGAGATTTGTTTATCAATATACGATCAGGATTGTCTTCTGAATTCTGCCATATTCCCACTATTGTAGCAAGATTCTGATAAGCGCTTCTGAAGGAATTTTTTAATTTTGCCCTTATTTCATTAGACGTTCCAGGTCGGGAATAGACGAATTCATCGTCAACCTGGTTTGCTGGCACGATAATCCTGGAATCAATCATCTCTTTGTCTTTGTATAGCTCCAAATAAACCCTATTGCCGTCAATATCAATTGACTTAACCACCAGCTCGTATCCGCCCTCAAGCTCCAATCTCTCTTCATTTGTTATATTGATAAGGACTTCCCGCTCCTGTTCCTCAATCAGCAGAGTTGAATTATCATTTTCATATCCTGCGGCTCCTTCGCTGATTATGCCTCCTAAAAAGGTGACTATCAGGATGATTATAAAAGTTGATCCGATTAAAATTCCTCCGACAAGGATTTACATTATCGTGTTAGGACTGGACTCCTAATGAATCTTTTGGATTATGGAATCTTTCTAAAATATTAAATGAATTATCCCATTCAATATCTTCATACCGGCTCTCCTTCTCTATCCTGCAAGCCCTCTCCCCAGCCCATAACCTCATCTGCGCCTCCAGTGAGAGCGATCCTTCCCCTCTCCAGGAGACAGGCCCGATCTCCAATAGAAGCCACATCCCTCAGATCATGGGTGACTATGATGCTCGGCACATGGCAGGCGTGAATCCTTTCCCGAAGCTCCTTTCTCATGGCTGCCTGCTTGCGCACGTCCAATGCAGATAGCGGCTCGTCCAGCAATAGCAGATCGGGCTCGATTATCAATGCCCGCGCCAGTGCTACCCTCTGCCTCTGCCCTCCCGAGACCTCTACTGCCCTGGCCTTCCTGATATCCCAGAGCCCAGCAGCCTTCAGGTGCTCCATTACTCTGGAATCAATAGCCTTCCGGGAAAGCTTTCTGGTCCGCAGGCCGAAGGCCACATTATCATATACGCTCATATGAGGAAAGAGGGCGTAGCTTTGAAAGACATATCCGATATTCCTCCCTTCAGGGGCGACGCTGATCTTCAGACCGGAATCGAACAGCGGCCTTCCGTCCAGCGCTATCCTGCCCTTGTCCGGGTCCTCTAGCCCTGCCACTAAATTCAGCAGGCTTGTCTTCCCGCAGCCGTTATCTCCCACCAGCATCAGGATCTCGCCTTCTTTGATCATCATCTTAACCTCGAGATCGAAATCCCGAAGCCTCTTTTTGATGTCAATTTCCAGCATTCTTATACACCCGCCGGGTCAGAGTCTTTACCAGGAATATGACCACAAATGAAATGGCCACCAATATTATGGCAATACACAGGGAGACGTCCAGATCGCCTTGCATGGCTGTGTAGATGGCCAAAGGCATGGTCTGCGTCCTGCCTTGAAAGTTGCCGGCAAACATGATGGTAGCTCCAAACTCTCCCAGAGAGCGGGCGAAGGCCATTATGGCCCCGGAGACGAGGCCGTTGACGGCTATAGGCAGGATGACATGAAAGAAGGTGTAGACCCGTGAACCCCCAAGGGTCCGAGCCGCATTCTCAAGAGCAATGTCCACATCCTCGAAGCTCGTCCTCGCCTGGCGGATGAAAAAGGGGCTGGAGACGAATACCTGGGCCATGATCACCGCCAGAGTGGTGAAGGCGATGCTAATTCCCAAACCGTCCAGGTGCCGGCCCAATATTCCCATCCGGCCAAAGGCCATGAGCAGGGCAATTCCTGCCACTGCAGGAGGCATGATAACAGGCAGATCAATCAGGGAGTCGGCCAGCTCCTTGCCGAAATATCGAAATCGAGCGCTGACGTAGGCGATAGGCGTTCCCATTAATACCACAGTGATGGTGGTCACCGTGGAGGTCATAAGACTGAGTCTGAGTGCATCCATTACCACTGGATCATGAAGAGATCGGAGAGTAGTGTCCAGAGGGCTCCTGAGGAAGAGCGCGACTACAGGCAGAGCTATGAAGGCCATGGCAATTATCAGCAAGAGGGCCAAACCCGCTTTTAGAGCCACTTCCCTCACCCTGGAAAGGATGCTGATGCTCTCTTGCCCCCGACCTGCCAGCTCAGCAAGATCCCTTTTGCCGAGACGATTGATATCTATCTGATTGGAAGCCATTGGTTACTCGATCTCTTCATTAAATTCTCTTGGTTTTATTTCTGTCCCTGGCTCAAAAAAAAAAGAGATCATCCGGTTAAGCTGCAGCTTCTGTTGCCGAAGCAGTCTCCTCACGCACCTCAGGCTCGCTTTCGACGGGATCAAAGCCGTACTTTTCCAGGACCGCCCTTCCCTCATCCGACATCACCAGATCCATGAACCTCTGGCTCTCGGCAGGATACTTTGATTCCATAAGCATTCCCAGGGGGTATTCGGCTATGATATTGTATTCGTCCGGGATAACTATCTTATCTATCTTGCTTATCATATCCTGGGTGACATCGGAGACATATGCAAATCCGGCATCCGCCTCTCCCAGGGCCACTTTGGTCACCACGTAGTTGACATTTGTCTCTTGAGAGATGACATTGGCCAGCACATCTCTCTCATAATCCGGACCATATGCAGAGTCGTTGCCAAGCCTGGCTATGATCTGCAGAGCATAGTCGCCCACCGGTACATCCTTTGTTCCCATGACGATCTTGACACCCGGCCGGGCGAGGTCTGAGAGGTTGGTGATCTTTGCAGGGTTATCCTTGGGAATGATGAGCGAGAGCTTATTTCTTGTGAAGATGGCGACGCTGCTGTTGTTCATTAGCCTGCTCTCTCTTACGGCATTCATCTGCTTCGTATTGGCTGAAGCGAAGAGATCGGCATAAGCACCGTTTTCGAGCTGGGTGCGCAGTGCCTGTGAGCCGTCGAAGTTGAATGCCACATGGATGCCGGTTTCGTTCTCGTATATCTCTCCTATTTCGCCAAAAGCTCCTGTCAGCGAAGCTGCTGTAAAGACTATGAGCTCATCCGGCGATTGGGCGAATCCTGCAGACATGGAAAGGACCAGGGCTGCAAAAAATGCGATAAATATACTTTTTTTCATCAAAGCTTTGCCCTCCTGAAATGCAACGATTATTATTTATATCTTGGTATGCTTCAATATGCTTCGATCTTTCAGCTAATTTCAATATACTCAGATATATTCTCAATAATCATATGCACTAACTTATCTCTAATTAGTGAGCTAATATGTAAACTTATTTAAGCCTTGCCGGATGGAACAAAATCACCTCAAAATCCTGAGCTCTCAGACCTGTGGCCCAGACCCTTATGGCAAGACCGCCTGTCCGGCTGCTTGATGATGCCCCATTGTTCAAAGGTTATTCTCATCCAGCAGAGCATTGGTTATGGCATCCGCAAGCCGGGTGGCACCCTCGTACCCAACCAGGAGCTGCCGCGTTGCTCCCACTCGATCGTGGTTGGGAAGCCCCACCCGCACCAGAGGTATTCCCTCTTTTTTTGATATCTGACGGCCATTGGAGGTGCCCAGCATCAGGTCGATTCTTGCATTCCTTATTTTGTCGTGGATCTGGCTGAAATCAGCCCCCAGGAGAATTAGGGCATCCTCAGACGCCGCCCTTATCTCCGCCTCAAAGCGGGTGCTTCTCAATCCGGTTGCCACAACGGCCGGAATTGCTCCCGCCTCACAGAGGAACCTTGTCAGTCCTAGAACAATATCGGAATCTCCATAAACTGCCACCCTGACCCCTGCCAGGTATTTGTGAACATCAGCCAGGGTATCAAGCAGCCTGCCCCTCTGGGCCTCATATCTCTCGGGAAGTGCAATTCCAGTCTGCTCCTCCAGCATGGATACGAATAGGTCGGTATCTTTAAGGCCAATGGGCAGGGGCAGAGCCGTTTGCGGCACTCTGAACTCTCGTTCCAAAAATCCCCCAGCCGAACTGCTCTGGAAGCGCCCGCCGATGGTCAGTGTACAGCGTGAGTTGGCAGTGTCAACCATATCCTCTAGTGTTGTGCCACCCTCTGTGATCCTTGGCGGGTTTTCCTCTCGCGGAGCATCAAGGGTCTCAGATATATCGGGAAACAGGATGAACCCGTCTGCAAATCCCCAATCAATAATCATATTTTTGAGGTAGCGCACATCCGCTGGAGAAACAAACGATCCGATGATCAGATTTATCCTGCCGCCGGGCTCTGTTCTCCTGGCCAGGCTCTGAACCAATGCCTGGAGCGCTCTGGCATATCCTTCCTCATGAGAGGCGGAATAGCTGGGAGTGGACACTGGAATGATTGGGATATTGGATTTCTCCTCGGCACGGAATTCATTTATGATCTGGACGATGTCGTCTCCAATGGTCTCGGCAAGACAGGTCGTGGCTACGCCGATGGCCTTGGGGCTGTAACCGATGATGAGGTTATTCAGACCCATCTTCAGGTTGGCAGAGCCACCATAAACCGTCCCCTTCTCGCTCAGTGCCGAGGATGCAATATCCACTGGCTCCCGGAAGTGGTGGGCGAGGTACAATCGCATATAGGTAGCACAGCCCTGAGAGCCGTGAAACAGAGGCATGCACCCCTCGACTCCCCGGAAAGCCAGGACCGATCCCATGGGCATGCACATATTGCAGGGATTTATTGTGGAATAGCTCTCAGACATCGGCCTGTACACCTCCTTCTGCTGCTTTCTCGATACCTTTCTCGATTTCCAAACCTCTTGAACCTGCAATAGGACTTGGTCTATGCAGGGGCAGCCTCCAGACAGGGCTGTTCAGGCTGGCATCCAGTTCTTGGGCAAAGTTTACCAGGCCGTCATAGCCCTCAAAGCTGGTGGTTCGGTCGTGGTTGAAGTCGCAAAAAGCGATTCCAAGTTTATAAGCAAGAAACCTCTCTTTGACCCCTGCCACCAGCAGATCGGCCTTTTGCACTGCCAGCAGCTCCCTCAGCTCAAGAGGATTGGCATCGTCCACAATTACCGTCCCGTCCCTGACCATGCAACTTATCTTCCGGTAGTCGTCCCGGTCACCGGTCTGCGTTCCTATGATCACCACCTCCATTCCCAGCTCCTCGAAAGCCCTGACCAGGGAGACGGCTTTGGCAGCGCCACCCATGTAGATAGCAGCCTTCTTTCCCTGGACCCGGGAACGGTAGTAGACGATCTTTGGCATGACCCGAGCCGTCTCCCGTTCGATTATCTCCTCTGCCTTTGCCAGCATGCTCTGGTCTGCAAAGAATCGAGCAGCGCAGCGCAGAGCTGATGCCAGATCCCCCAGGCCGAAGAAGCTGATGTGCTGATAGGGAATGCCATACCTCTCTTCCATCTTCTTTGCGAGGTAGGTCATTGAGCCGCTGCACTGGACCAGATTCAGCCGGGCGGTATGAGATCTCTGGATCTCTGCTACCCTGCCGTCTCCAGTAAATGTGGCGACCACCTCGATCCCCATCTCCTCAAATAGAGGCTTAATGGCCCAGAGGTCTCCGGCAACGTTGTACTCCCCGAGTAGGTTTATGGCATAGGGGCTGGCAGGCCTGTGTTCCTTCGTGCCGACCAGCTCGAATAGAGCATTACAGGCAGCCTTGTAGCCCTCATTCTTGTTTCCGCGAAAGCCTTCCGACCGGACAGGAATGACGGGCAGGCCAAGCTCTGCGGTAGCGCTACGGCAGACTGCTTTCAGGTCGTCTCCAATAATCCCCACGATGCAGGTGGAATAGACGAATATGGCCGGGGGATGAAACCTCTCTGCCAGATCACGAATGGCTCTTGCCAGCTTCTTCTCGCCGCCATAAACGACATCCAACTCCGACATGTCTGTGGAAAAGCTGTTCTTATAGAGGTCCGGGCCGGAGGTGGTGCTGCCCCGGATGTCCCAGGTATAGCTGGCACAGCCGATGGGGCCGTGCACCAGATGAAGGGCATCGGTGAGGGGATTGAGCACTACCCGGGCTCCGGAATAAACGCATGCCCTCTGGCTGACGGCACCAGCGAGGCTCTCGTTGCTGCAGGAGAGGGACACAGGATCATAGCCCGCTTTCTGGGATATGTGACCCTCTCTGCCTTCAAAGGTCTTGATCACGCTCATGGTAGTTTTCCTACAGAATCATCTCGAAATGAGTATCGTCCGAGTCTCTGTCACGCCTCTCCAGAAAGGCGTTGCCTATCATCTCCACCAGGCGGGCAGCTCCGGCGTAGCCGATGATTGGGAAGTAATGCAGATTGGCCCGATCGGTTATGGGGAACCCCACTCGCACCAGCGGTATATCCTCTGCCCTGGCTATCAGCTTGCCATAGGTATTACTGACGAGCATATCCACCGGATTGTTCTTGATCTTCTGGTGCAGGAGGAATGTGTCTCCTATCATTGCTTCACAGTCAGGCGAGACACAATGAACCTCTTCTTCGAACTTCTTGTCTGGAGTGCCCGTGAGCGCATATGTGGGGTTCATGCCCATCTCCACTGCCAGGCTGACCAGTCCTGCGACGGTATCAGGGTCTCCAAAGATAGCCAAGCTCTTGCCATGGAAGTGGGGATGGGCATCGGTCATCATGTCCACCAGACGACCTCGTTCTTCCTCTATCTCCTGGGGAATGGGCACATCCATGAGGCTGGAGACGTTCATCACAAATGCATCGGAATTACGAATGCCAATGGGCATGGGGCCGATGACTGCGGGAATCTGGAACTTGCCCTTCAGGACCATGGCTCCGGAGGCGCCAGCAGTCCTTCCCAGAGCTATGGTAGCACGGGAATTGGCGGCGTCTTTCAAGTCCGGGATGGTTGTTCCACCCGGCGGAAAGAGTCCGCCTGATTGGGGTGACATCGGTGCGTCGAATACGTCCGTGGTATCAGGGAATATGATATGGCGAACGCCCATAATGCCAAGTATCCTCTTGATCTCACGAATGTCTCCTGGCTCCACGAAACCGGGAATGACATTCAGCTTGCCGTTGGGCGATCCCCTGCGAGCAAAGCTCTGGACGATGGCCTTTACCGCATTGTCATAACCGGTGATGTGCGATCCAACGTAGCTGGGTGTGCTGGCAATGACGACACGCACATTGGGGTCGAAGAACTCCTCTTCTTTGATCTCTTCCATGAAGGAGGAGACATCGTCGCCTATGGTCTCTGAGGAGCAGGTCGTATTGATGGCGAGAACATCGGGATGATAGATGTTCACCACGTTATCAACCGCCTCTTTGAGGTTGTTTCTGCCTCCGAATACCACCGAGTCCTCTGTAAATGAGGAGGTAGCAGCGAGCGTCGGCTCTCGGTAGTGGCGGGCCAACACCATGCGCAGGTATGAGCTGCACCCCTGCGAGCCGTGGGTGATGGGCATGCAGTTGTGGATGCCTTTATAGGCCAGGATGGCGCCGATGGGCTGGCAGATCTTGGCCGGGTTTATGACCAGGGTCTCTCTTTGCGCCATCTCTTTTGGTGTATAGTCAAGCATTACTCTTCTGCCTCCAGGGTGGGGTTATAAATTTCCAGGTGGGGCTATTCACAGACATGTCGATGTCCTTGGCGAACTGCACAAAGCCCGAAAAGCCGGTGTAAGGGCCGCTGTAGTCATAAGAGTGCATCTGGCGGGAGGGAATGTGCATCTTCTGGAAGACGTACTTGTCTTTTATCCCCGAGCAGAAGAGGTCCACCCCCAATTCCCTTACCAGCCGCTCGCACTCCTGATGGCTGTAGTCATCGATCATTATCTGGCCATCCTTCATGTGAGGGAGCAGGCCCTCGTAATCCATGAGCCTCGGAATGTTCTCCTTCTTCTTCTGGAGCGCTTCGTTGTCATACGGCGAGACGACGTTCGGGTCGCGTTCGTAGTGGATGTCCTCAAGGACTTTGGAGCGTCCGGTGTGGACGATGCTGGTGAGGATCTTTCTGCCTTCGTAGTCGTCCCGGTGGGCGAACTCGTATCCGGCCACGACTACCTCCATTCCCAGAGTCTCGAACATGTTCCTGAAGTGGTGCGCTCTTGAGCCACCGACCAGGATCATGACCCTCTTTCCAGCCAGCCTCTTTCTGTACATATCGATCGTCGGCTGGATCTTGGCCATCTCCTCGTCAATCACAGCTTCAGTTCTTCTGGTAAGGCCGGGATCGTCGAAGAACGCTGCCATATCGCGTAACGTCTTAATGGTATCCTCCACACCCAGGTAGTTGACCTTCAGCCAGGGGATGCCGTACTTCTCCTCCATCATGCGGTTGGTGTAGTTGATGGAGCGGTGGCAGAGCAGGATGTTCAGCTTTGCCCTATGAGCTTTGGCGATATCGTGAAACGAGGCGTCTCCAGTGAAGGGGCTCACTATGCGGTAGCCCACTCTCTCCAGAAGGTCCTTGACCACCCAGTAGTCTCCACCGATGTTGTACTCTCCGAAGACGTTGACGTCGAAGGGTCCGGGATTCTCCAGCTCCTCCGTGCCCACCAGATGCTCCATCAGAGCGTTGGAGGCGATGTGGTGGCCGGCAGATTGGGAAACGCCCCGGTAGCCTTCGCATCTCACCGGTATCACCTTGATCTTCAGGTCTTCCTCTGCTTTTCGGCAGACCGATTCGATATCGTCGCCTATGAGGCCGATGGGGCAGGTGCAAAAGACAGAGATGCACTCCGGCTTGAAGATAGCATAGGCCTCCCTGATAGCTACGGCCAGCTTCTTTTCTGCACCAAAGACGATGTCCGTCTCCTTGACGTCTGTACTCAGGCAGTAGCCCGAATAACACTCTCTGCCTTCCTCCTGGCTCATCAGGTTGCGGCGCGTTCCCCAGGTGAAGTAGGCGCAGCCGATGGGGCCGTGGGTGATGTGCAGAATGTCTTTGATCGGCCCGAAGACCACTCCCTTGGAGCCTGCGTAGGCGCAACCGCGGTTGGTCAGAATGCCCGGTATGCTGCGGTCGTTGGCTTCGATCCTCTGTTCGATCTCGCAGGAGTCCTTGACTACAACATGCTTTTTTCTGATGTCCCGCGTTTTTTGGGGAAGTCCTTTCACCATTCCTTCGACCGTCTGCCGGCTCCGGGCAATAGTTACTGGCTCTCTTTCGACTCCGCTCATGATATGGCCACGCTCCCACTCTCACCGGTTCTTATTCTGATTGATTCTTCCACTGGGATGACGAAGATTCGGCCATCGCCATAGTTTCCAGTTCGGTTGACTTTGGTGATCACTGCCACAACAGCCGGAACGAATTCGTCTTCCACCATAACCGAGATCATCCTCTTGGGGATGTATTTCATCCTCTTTTCATCCCTCTCATCCCTCTCATCTCTCTCATCCAGCGGCGTTGGATGAGGTATCTGCAGACCTTTCTGCTTTCCCCGTCCAGAAGCCTTGTAGGCGGTAAAGCTGCTAATTCCGATGACCTCCAGTGCGTCTTTGGTCGCCTCCATCTTGTTCAGCTGGATGATGGCCATTACTTCTTTCATTTTCTAAAGCCCTCTCTGGCCGGTTCGGATGGTATAGGCTTCGTCTACCGAGCTGATGAAGATCTTGCCATCCCCTATGTTTCCGGTCCTGGCGCTGTCCTCGATGATCTTGACTGACTTCTCAACGCTATCGTCATCGACCACCAGCATGATCATGGTCTTGGGGAGGTTGTCATACACAACGTTGCCAACCTTGATGCCCTTCTGCTTGCCTCTGCCGAAGACCTCGATTCGGGTTAAGGCAGTGAAGCCGCCTGTCTCCAGGGAGTCAGCGACCTTATCCACAGCCTCCGGTCTTATGACTGCCCGGATCATCTTCATTCCACAACACCCCATTCCATCATGACCTGTTCCAGCTCTTCGTACTCCATCGGCTTCGGTATAACGAACATCTGGTTCAGATCGACCGCCCTGGCGAGGTCCAGGTAGGCCTTGGCCTGATCTGAGTCCGGAGCGTATTGAATCACTGTCTGCTTGTGGATCTCTGACTGGTGGACGATGTTGTCCCTGGGCACGAACTGGATCATCTGGCTGCCGATCTTCTCGGCAAAAGCGCTTACCAGCTCCCTCTCCCGGTCGACGTTTCTGGAGTTGCAGATGATGCCGCCCAGACGCGTTCCGCCGGACTCGGCGAACTTCTGGATGCCCTTGCAGATGTTGTTGGCGGCATAAAGAGCCATCATCTCCCCGGAGGCCACGATGTAGATCTCCTGGGCCTTTCCTTCCCGGATGGGCATGGCGAAGCCGCCGCAGACCACATCGCCCAGGACGTCATAGAAGACGTAGTCGAGGTCTGGGGTGTAGGCTCCCAGGTTCTCAAGAAGGCCGATGGAGGTGATTATCCCGCGACCTGCACAGCCCACGCCAGGTTCCGGGCCTCCGGACTCGACGCAGCGAATGCCTCCAAAGCCGGTCTTCAGTACGTCATCCAGCTCTACTTCACCCTCCTTTCGAAGGGTGTCAAGGACGGAAGGCTGCCTCTTGCCGTTCATGAGCATCTTCACTGAGTCTGCTTTGGGGTCGCAGCCTATCTGCATGATCTTCTTGCCCATGGTCGAGAGGGCTGCTGTGAGATTTTGGGTGGTGGTCGACTTGCCGATTCCGCCTTTGCCGTAAATGGCTATCTGCCTCATATTACACCTGAATTCATTTAAGAACGATTCTGATTTTTTTAGGATTATGCCGGAGGGTTGGTTCGCCTCCGGATCTATGCCCGCCAGAAAGTTGGGAGGAGGGCCCAACTTCGAAGGATATGCGCTCGAAATGAAATGCTCGTATTCTGTAGTCGTGTCTGGTCGCCTCACCTCCAGAATAGCCGTGGCGGGGAGGATATAAGGAACTATTTGAGAAAGATGGCGGAGGATATCGGAATTGTGCAGGGAAATTGTGAAAAGGTATGAAATATCAAGATGCTCCTCGTGCCAGGCAAATCTCATTTTGTCAGTGAGCGATGGTGCCCTTTAAGATCGTTCTCATGACGGAGATGCGATCTTGATTAGCGTAGAAAAGTCGTTGTCATAGCTGGACAGGATTTTTTAAGAGTATTATCTAAAAGCTTAGTATAGTTGGATGAGTTGCATATGGATTTCCATTATGGATAGATCAGTGAAATGAAACTGCACTTTTGCAGGCAACCATTGGTCCCCAGAGAACTAACTATAATGTAATTCAGAGGCGGCTCAAGTTTAGAAAACAATTAGACTGACAGATGGTAGAAGCCAAGTTGTATGAATGGCTATAGCCCACATTATTTTCCTGAATTCGAGATTTCGGGTCGTGAATCTGCAATAGGTTTTTATTTATATAACCTATTCATATATGCTGCATGGGGTGTAGTAAAATGGGCAAAAGAGGTCCAAAGCCTCGATTCTTAGATGTAGCATGTCCGAATGAGCAGTGCAATCTATTTGGAATTGCTGGGAAAGGTAACGTCACTGTGTACGGAACCTACACGATAAGCTCCGGTAAGGTCAGGAAATATGTTTGCCACACATGCGGCACCAGATTCTGCGATAGAACTAACACTGCATTCTATGACTCAAGAACAAACGAAGAAAAAATCAAGCTGGCTCTAAAAATGGCCATGCGTGGAATGAGCGTTTTAGGAATAGCTGAGATCGTTGAGTCAAAACCATCTACGGTAAGCACCTGGATCTCGAAAGCGGCAAAGCATAGCGAAAAAGTCAATGAAGTTGTCTTGAAGGATGTAGAGACTCCAAAGGTAGAGATGGACGAGGCATGGACTTTTGTGGGGAAAAACACTACCCAGAGAAGGTGAATA
>NZ_DAKC01000134.1:13690-19231 GCF_002496465.1 Methanosaeta sp. UBA356
CATGTTATCGGTGAGCGATCTCAGGAAAATGCAGATCAGCTCGTTTCAAATACCGCCAAAAGACTCAGATCAATGCCGCTCTTTGTGACGGATGGATTAAGACTATATGCAGCAGCTCTTCGAAAGCAATATGGAAAACTACAGCCATTCGCACCAACGGGCAAGCGAGGGCGACCTCGAAGTCCTAAATTAATCGTAGATGACCTATTAAAATATGCTCAAGTCATTAAAATGAGGATCGACGGCAGGCTAAAAAAAGTGGTCAAGAAAATCATATTTGGTAAAGATATAGACCACAAAATGATATCTACCAGCTACATTGAACGGCAAAACCTGACATGCAGACAAGATAATAACCGCATATCTAGGAAAACCATAGGTTTCTCTAAGAAGACTAAAGAATTGGATAACCAAATGACCCTATATTTCGCGCACTTCAACTACTGCCGAAAGCATCGCGCTCTAAAATATAGAAATGAGATGGGCATAACGAAGTTCAATAGTCCTGCGAAGCAAGCTGGCTTAATCGATCATGTCTGGAGCTTGCAGGAACTCTTGACTTTTCCATATTACAAAACTCAAACCTATTAGGGGGTCACGACCAGATTTCGGATTGCATTCGAAATTTATATAAGGTCGTGTCTCGTCCTAACTCCAATTGAATAGCATGCTGCGGTTTAGCTGAGATCGAGGAAAAATATGATCAAGAAGATAATATCCATAAAGTCTGTTGGATCATTTAGTGATAATTTTCAAGCCGTTGAGCTAAAAAAATTCAATATTATTTATGGAGAAAATGGAAGAGGAAAAAGCACGTTATCATTTATTCTGCGATCTTTATTCTCTGGGGAGCCAGGTTTTATCTTGGAGCGTAGAACTGTAAATTCAAATAACCAACCAGAGATACGATTATTATTAGAACCTTCGATCCATACGACGTTTAAAGATGGAAAATGGGACAAAACTTGTTTGGACTTGGAAATCTTTGATAGTTACTTTATAAGCAACAATATATATTCAGGAAATTCTGTAGACATCGAACATAGAAGAAATCTTCATCAATTTGTCATAGGTCAAGACGGAGTCAAAAATGCAAATGTAATTGACCATTGCGATAATGCCATAAAATCCATTAATAATTTGATCTCTAAGTGCAGTGGCGAAATACAACGAAATATATTAGGAACAAGCATAGATGTTTCCTCATTTGCTGGACTGGAATATGATTTAAATTCGTCTGTAAGTATCGCTGAAGATATTGTTGTAAAGAAAAAGACAGTCGAGGCCTTAAAAAAGGCAAAAGAAATCACTGAAAAAGAAGCATTAAATTGTTTATCTATTCCAGAATTACCAAGAGCCCATCTTGAATTGATATTATCTAAGACCCTCGATGACATATCTCAAGATGCTGAAAGACTCACGCGTCAGCACGTCAATAAATACTTGGATCAAAGAGGAGAGAATTGGATAGAGACTGGATTAAAATACGTAACCAATGATGCATGTCCATTCTGTGGTCAATGCATTTCGGAAAACCCACTAATCAGGGCATATCAATACTACTTCGACGCAGAATATATTTCTTTTAAAAAATATATCCATGACTCCTCTGATGAAATTAGAAAAATTCTATCCAATGATAAACTACTGGCCATTCAAAAGGCTCTTACATCAAATGACCTTGTGGCCCAATTTTGGAAAGAATATATAACTCTGGAATACAAATCGTTATCTTTCATTGACATCAAATACACGTGGAATCGAGTCCTTTCATTGATCGAAGATCATTTAAAAAGAAAGGAACTCAGTCCACTCGACCATATGGAATTAAGATCGGATTTGCTGGTTGAATTTCGATCCTATGCATTCCTCCTAAATTCCATAAAAAAATATAATCAAGCCATCGAAAATATAAATAGGATGATAATTGATAAAAAGAAAGCAATTAGAGAAGGAGATCTAAGCAAAGCCGAGGAGGACTTAGAATTATTGCAGAACAAAAAAATAAGATTAAGACCCGATATAGACAGACTCTGCAGATATTATAAGCGATTGCTTAGAGGCAGATCTAATTCTATGGATAAGAAAAAGAAAGCAAAAGCTTTTCTTGATTCATATACCACCACAGTTTTCAGCGAATATGAAACTAACATAAATGAATATCTTGAATCATGTAACGCAGGGTTTAGAATTGAAGAAGTTAAGACCATTTATCCTGGAGGAAAAGCTAGTGTTATCTACAAACTCTCAATTAGAGGAACGACTGTTGATCTCTCAATGCCAAAGAGCGCCAAATGTTGTCCTTGCTTCAACAATACACTCAGTGAAGGGGATAAGAGCACTTTAGCGTTTATTTTCTTCCTCGCAAAGCTAGATCGTGAACCGAATATATCCAATAAAATCGTTGTTTTCGATGACCCTGTATCAAGCTTAGATGCTCATAGGAGAAGTTTTACACAACAGCAAATAATGAGACTGAGTCAATGCTGCAAACAGGTAATAATTTTAACTCATGATCTTTATTTAGTTCAGCAAGTATTTGATAATTCGCGAGTCGAAATAGGTACTCTGCAAATCAAAAGAAAAGGAGATTCTAGCGTTATTGAAAAATGGGATATCGAAACAGATATACGCAGTGATTATTTCAAAAATTATGATGTCATTTCTGAATATCTTGAGAGGGGTTCCAGGGATAGCAATCATCTAGTACAGGTTGCAAGATGCATCCGTCCACTTCTGGAAGGGTATCTTAGAATTAAATTTCCAAAGGAATTTAGCCAATCAGAATGGTTGGGTAATTTCGTGGAAAAATAAGAAACGCAAGGAGTGGCGACCCTCTATGTAGCATGCAGTCAAAAGTCGGTGAACTTGGAGATATTAATGATTACTCTAAAAAATATCATCATGATCAAAATCCAGGAGAGGATTCCGAGCATATTAATGACACTGAACTTCAGTCCTATTCCAAACGCGCCTTAAATTTGATACAAAGCTAACTAAATAAAATTAATTGAGCTATTCATTCACATTAATATTTTATCCGCCTGCCATGTCGCTTTGATTGAGTGTTATTGAGCGTATGTTGTGCCATCTCTTCTTGCAAGAGAAAATCAACTTAATGTCAAATCAATTAAAAAGAAATTGCTATTTGATTAAAATATTTTCATAAAATTGCATTAATCAATAGCTACAAAAATACTAAATACCAAACTCAAAGTGCGGAATGTGGGCTAAATGATACTATCAGAGAATATAGCATAGAAATATCGTTAGCTAATTTCTAATTTCCATTTGCAGCTTCTGGATTATGGCTATCCTCAGCCCAATTCTTCAATTCTTATGTGATGAAGCAGTAGTCAATATAATAGGATGAGATATAGCGTACTGCATGACTTGCTTAGCATCCTGAAATTGTTCTACAGGAAACGCGACGCATGCATAGGATTATAAAGAAAAGCATTGAAGAAGGGATCATGGGACTGAATTATGAAAGTTTGGATGAACGAACCCGCGAGTTCATGTTAAGAGAAATAGAATTCGATATTGCAAAAGGAAATTTATATCTTAGCAAACGCTTTAATGAGAATGGTCTGGACAAATATCTAGAGCTTCTTAAGAGTGCCGCACAGAAGCAGGATGACAACTGGCTCGGAAATGAATTACGCAGACTGGGCTGCTTTAAAGCTTTTATTGAAAAGAAGACGCCTTCGGGTGGCTCTACTAAGATAAAGGTCCCCGTCAATGCAGCAGAAACTTTTGCCGAAGGAGAATTTAATCGCTTCTATATTCGAGGACTCTGTAGGGTTGCAATCGAAGATGGCATTCTCGAACTCGAAATATGTAGAGGTAAGGAAGTGAGCCGACCTCGCATTGAGTCTGAGGCTAGGATTGGCAAAACGGTCCCTGCAGAAAAATTGCTTGAAGATCTAAGGAAATATCCTGGAGTCGAGCCCGCTCTAGGGGTTCCATCAGGGCCAAATTCTGGACTGACTGCACGTTTACCATCATAATCATCCTAAAGACCTAGGGGCTGCGCTGTAACGAATATAGAATTTTAGACGCATCATTTTTATATGGCTAGAATGCCGATAGGCTTATGGAACAAATGTATTGCTATGTCGGTGACGTCCTTGGATTCAGCGATATGGTCACTGCCTTAGCATCGGAAGAAGAAAAAGAATTAGCGCCTGAACAGATAGCAAAATTCTCGCTTGATGCGAGAGCGTCAAGAGTTGATTCATGGGTTCAACTTGTTTCAAGTGGATTAACTGAATTTAAAATTTCCCATTATCATTTCGTCTCAGATACAGTATTTGTGGGTACTGAATATACAAGATATGGTCTAGAAAGGCTGATAGATTTTTCAAGGTATCTACTAGAAGAAGGTATGAAAAAATCACTTCCTTTACGTGGAGGGATCGCATGTGGAGATGTCGAATGGGGAGATAATATCTCTTTTGGAACAGCAATAGTTAAAGCCCACAAACTTGAAGCGGATCAAGAATGGATAGGCACTTGCTGTGAACCAGATCTTCCAGGTTTAGATGAGCTATGGGATTTTAAGAGAGTCTTTGTTTATCCCGCTCCCATGAAGAATGAGAAACTATTGACACATCGTCCAGTGATTGCCTGGAATGTACCTACGTATGTAGAGCTTCGAAATAAAACAAGTGAATGCGCAATCCGCCATATAAACGTGGATTGGAAATATGATACAATGATACGGAATACAATGCTCTTTTCCTTTTGCCAAAAATTAATAAATGTCAATTTCCTAACCGGAGCTAAGCCAAATGCGTTTCCGGGTAAACCGATGGAGATAATCGAATCTTGTGTGGATTGGGTTTGCCATGATAAACGATTGGAGCAAGGTGGCTGGAAAAAACAATTCGTTCCCAACCAACGTATGGAGACGGAAACACTATAGATATGTTTAAAAAAAACCGGCTTTATCGAAATATACATCTTATGGCAATCTGATCTTAGCTTAATCCAGCAAAAATCCGTAGATCGCAGTTCACAGATTCGAAAATTTGCAGGACTATCGCAGCCCTCCGCTCATGATCATCTTGCATGAGGTCTATTATTACTTGCGGGTTCTAGTCGAACTCAGCCCGCTGTTAATGTGGGTATCCTCCTGCAGCAAAGACCCCTGCAGGTATCGTTAATCCGGAGATGTTCACGAAGAATCTTAGCTAAATCTTTGTGCGTCCTTTGTGAGCTCTGTGTTCTTTGTGGTTGACCCGTAACTTTTTTGCTGTAATCTTGTTCCAAAATCCAAAACCTTGAAGGCTACGCCTCTGAAGACAATGCCCCCTGATACCAGGCCCGACCTGCCTCCCAGAATGCAAGCCCACGCGTGCCCGCGCGCCCATGCGAGCACGCACGAGCGCTGCAACATCAACTCCGCCAGTAAGACCGCGTCTACAAAACGACCCAACTGGATAAGAAGCCATCAGCTCCAAGGAGACCGCATTCCAATTATTTCAAAATGGCCTGAGCTTCACGCGGATGCAGCACTTTGGTCTTGAACTCTTTCGG
>NZ_DAKC01000026.1:0-20722 GCF_002496465.1 Methanosaeta sp. UBA356
AAGCCCTGCTCTTTAGGGCGGGGGGCAGTCACTTCACGAAAGAAACTAAAAGGCTCTTCGCTGAATTATGTGGGTGAGTTCAGGCAGAGAATATGGCCTCTGTTCCTCTGTGTCTCGGTTGGGTCAGTGCATCGCAGTTCACCACAGAGGAACAGAGAATTTCTGATTCAAGTCCACCCATACCAAATAGCAAGGAGCCAACTAAAAAATTAAAATAGCACTCCTTTGGGCTCGGAGATCAGGGTCACAGGACGGCCTGAGAGCTGGGCGGTCAGCCATGGGTCAAGGCCTGTATTGTCTGCTGTCTGCTGGCCGTTACCTGCATTGCTATTTATGATGATGGGCGTGCTATTGGCGGCATAATATGGATGGTACCATGATGGTGCATATCCTGGTGGGTAGACTGTGCCATTATAAATCTCAAAGCCCTTTGGCGCGCTCCCCCAGTTCCAGAGATTATTGCGAGTCTCCTCGATTTTTGGCTCTTCGCCGTGCTCTTTCAGCCATGAGGCCCCATATTCTCCTCCCACATCCAGAAAAGACTGAGCTGATTGTGGGAAGATGATCATAAGGCTAATGCAGATCATTATTGACAGCATCGTCTCCATATGCACATCCCTTCAATTCTTTTCATGATTTCAATAAATTGCTGTTGCTCCCTCTTAATACCCCATGTGGTTCATCCTCAATATCTCGATGGTCCTGGCATTACTGGAATCGGGTGCTTGCGGGATTTTTTTGGGAGCAGATCCCCACATGGAGAGGTTAGCATAGGCTCCGGTTTCATTGGTGACATTGGTGGTGTTCACAATGTCTTTAAGGAGCATTTGCCCCTCATGGCCTGAGATATCCACGGACTGCGCGCTTTGCGAAAGGTTGATGGTCTTATTCTCATCTGAGGCGGAAAGGGATGAATTGTTGGCAAGGTTATCGGATAGCTCTGCCAATAGCATATCGCCATTAGTGCCACTGATATTGATTGGTGATCTGCTCTCCGCAAAGAGGACAAGGGCCATCAATATGGCTAGAATTAGAATCGTGCACTTCATATATCCCAAAAGGTCTGATTCATCGCCGGCTTAAATACGCTTTGCTGCCCGTTTGCAATATAGATCTGGGAAATCATGCTAATGCCGCAAGATTGATAACGTTGTGAGTAGAAACTCATATGAGTCAGCAAAAGGGGGCTGCAAACAAAGCCTTATATCGCAGTCTCATTGCCAGCGATGAGACTTGTGAAAAATTGCGGCATTACACAGGGAATGGATCGATTAATCGCAAAGAATGTTTCGGATCAAGGGATGAAAGATGTCTGATGAAGAAAAATCCACTGCAAAGCAATCCTCGCCTCAATTCATACCCAAATTAAAGGGCAAAAGGGTATTGATCCGTCTGACCTCCGGAGGTCAGCCGGTTACTGGGACTATTGAGTCATTCAACTCATATGAGATCCTGCTCCAGACTGCAAAGGGAGAGCTACTGGTATTCAAGCATGCTATTGCCACCATCGAGGTCGTGGACGAGCCCAGAGGGTATAGGCCTGCCGTATGATGACGATAGCAGTAGACATCTCAGTGCATCTTGGTGATCGACATCTTTGCCGGCAACGCAGCAAGTTTTGCTCACTGAAGGGCTGCAAATAGAATCATCCTCTCCTATTTTTAACAGATTCTCTTTATTTGTCTTCTTGCCAGCCACCTCTCCAGCCAGCTTGCTGCAAATAGAATCACCGCAGAGGCCGTCATGCCTAGCAGTGGATAGCTCTGGCCCAGAATGATGGCAATGAACCCTCCTCCTGCAATGGCCGAGAGAGCTCCATTACATGTAAGCCCGAGTCTATCTTTATAGAATCCGGCGAGCACAGGCATGAGAAGGCCGCTGGTGAATACTGTGTAGGCGATGAGCAGGGTTTTGATGATATCGGGATTGGAGACTGCAAGAATTAGAGCAGATGCTCCTATTGCCACTACTGCTATCCTGGAGACCTTCATCATATGGTCCTGAATGGCGTTTGGATCTGCGTTGCTCCTCACCCTCCTGTACACCTCTCCATAAATATCGAAGGTGAGGATAGATGTGGCAGTCATGAGGCAGGTATCGGCTGAGGACATAAAGGCGGCCAGGAGAGCTGCGGCCACCAAGCCCACAATCGCTGGCGAGAGGAGCCCTGCCATCAGGGATGGAATCGCCTGCTCTGGGGTGATTGTCGGATAGAGATATCTGGAGAATATTCCCAGTGAGGTGATCAGAAATGCCAGGGGTATCAGGAGGACCGCGGAAATGAATGCAGACGCCTTCGCCCCTTTTGAGCTGCGGGAGGAGAATATATGCGAATACATATCCGGGCCAATAAGGTAAGCTGAACCTACGACCAAAATCATGGAGATCACTTCCCAGCAATTCATTTCAGCAGATGTGGGAAAGCTCAGCTGGATGAGGGGCAAGGGTCCCGCGGCCTTCAAGGCTTGCCAGAAAAGGGCTATCATTCCAAAAATTATTATCAGGATCTGAAACATGTCAGTTCTTATGACGGAATTTTTTCCTCCATATGCAGTATAGAGAACGAATACCATAGTGCAGGCAACCATGTAATGGGATATATCCCCACCAAAGACCGCTAAAAGGATATTTCCAGAAGCTATGATCTGAACGGCGATCACGCCTATCCAGGAAATGGCGATGAGAATAGATGCAGCAGCCCTTGCTCTCTCCCCCCAGAAGGAGCCGACAAGCTGGGGCAGAGTGCTACATCCGGTGGCTCTTATCTTTTCAGCCAGAAGAACAGACAGCAACAGCATTCCTATTGTGCCCGAGAGCAGCCACCATGAACCTGGAAGACCCCGGCTGTATCCCAGGCCAGCCATTCCTATGGTTGTGGAGGCTCCCATTATCGTTGCACAAAAGGTGCCTGTGAGGGCTATAGTCCCCTGGTTTTTGCCAGCAAGATGGAAGTCCACCAGCCCTTTCAATCGATGGCGCCAAGTTCCTATGATAAAAATGGCCAGCATATAAACTGCTATCGCTATGACCGCGTGATTCGTAAATCCTCCTGGAAAGCATATGGCTGATTACGTCTCTTGTATTGCATTCCTGGACAATGTGGGACTGCAGTTATAAGGCTGGTCATCTTTCTGGATCTCTCCGGGGGAGTTCTGCCGGAAGAAATTTAAATATCTTGCGCGTAGTTGTCATTCAAAAATTATCGTGGATGGTGAAAACAATGAAAAAATTCGGAATGGCTGTGCTGATCATGCTGATGGCGGCATTATCGCTGACCGCGATTGCTTATTCATTGGACGGCGTTGAATATCGGCCTGCTGAAAAAGCGATGGAGAAACTCTTCGAAAAGGGTATTGGCGGTCCATGGGTGGGCGGGGACCCATTCACATCCGACATCTTCAAGTCCGATGGGACCCAGATGGGTCAAAAGCAGATGACTTCAATCCAGTTCCCACTTTCAAGTTGCCAGCTGATGGGATTCTTAAAGACTGACAGCGGGCTGATAATCGCTTCCGACAAGGATAACAGCCTCAAGCTGAGTCCCGGTCCCGGCAACTATCCTGTCTATGGATGCTTCGAGGATGGCAAATTGATGGGTCTCTTTATTGATTTCAGATTCTTATCTATCTGAGGGTCCGTTCCGGGCTCTCGCATAGCTTTTTATGATGCAAGGCATTCCCTCATGACAGGCATGGACACAATACCCAGCGTTTGGCGATATGGTCTTGCCCTGTTGATTGTGATTGCAGGATTCGCCGCATTTACCTGGTATCTAACCACCGGAATATCAAGCTCTTTCGGCGGCCTGAGCCAGATGGCCGCACCCGGTGAGCTGGAGCTTGATCTCAAGGAGCCTGGGGAGTATACCATCTTCTACGAGAATAAGAGCTACTTCAATGGCAGCTTCTATATGACCGTTGAGCAAATACCAGGCCTTCAGATTGTGGTGATGGAAAAGTCTTCTGGCCGAAGGCTCCAGACCTATCCCGCACCAACCGGCTCAACCTATTCCATCGGTGGGCGCTCTGGCCAGTCCTTCATGGCTTTCCGAGCGGAAGATGCAGGAATCCATGTGATAAATGCGTCCTACCCATCTGAGCCCGGGCCGAAGGTTATCCTGGCAGTGGGAAATGAGGTCCTGGAGGGTTTGCTTCGTATGATAATGGTCTCTATGACCTTGATCTTGGTCTCGCTGTTGATTGCCGCCATTATCACCTACACAACCTATAAGGGGAGAAAGAAAGCGCTTGAGGCGGAAAGATAAAAAAAGAGGAGAAAATAATTAAGTTCGAACTGCATGCGTCCGACCCGTTCTAAAAGCGGAATGTGCTTAGGGCCGCACGCTTCTGCCTTCTGGAATTTTAAGATACTATCTTCTTTATTGCATCGGTCCCTCTGATCTGCCTCAAGCTTAGAATAGATGTAATCAAACTGAAGCGGCGCAGAACACATGAATTTCAGAAATTCTATTTTATCTTGACTTATCCCGGCGCATCTCCTCAATCTGCTTCGATCCATCTTCTCCCCGCTAATAGCAGGTATCCCAAGGATACTGCAGCTCTGAATGGTCGAAAAATTAATAAATAATCATTACGTATATGACAAGAAACACATTTTGCGAGGTGAAGAGAATGACAAAGTATCTCATTAAATGGCAAAAGAACGAGTCATTGATGCCAGCGGATCCTGCTATGATGGCTAAGTTACAGTTATCATTGCTCGAAGTGGCAAGGGCAAATTTGAAATCTGGTAAGATGATTGACTGGGGATCGTATTGTGATGCATCTGGCGGATACTGCATTGTGGAAACAAATGAATCTGAGCTATTCGATCAAATACTGAAATGGTATCCATATATCTCATTCGATGCAAAGCCAGTTCTTAGTGTGGATCAAGTTATAGGAGCAATCGATAAAGCTATGATTGAATCGAAGCCAAAGTAATTTATATAAATGAGATCGAATGGCATAGATGGGTGATGAAAGATCATCCTAAATCATTCTTCCCATCTGGAAGGCACTGCCCAGGAATTTTCCCACCCCGTGATATTTGCGCCCCTCAGGCGAGAACAGAAGCGGCCTTATCTTCTCGATATCCGGAAGGCCATCGGGACCCAAGCAGCTCTCTTCCGCTTTGACATCCAGAATCTCTCCTATGAATTCCGTGTGCAGACCGATCTGGACAGAGGAGTGCAGGCTGCATTCCAGGGCGAGGGGGAACTCTTTTACAAAAGGAGCGTCAACCAACTCCCCCTTTACTGGGGTGAGCCTTGTCCTGGCGAATTTGTCCTCGTCCCTCCCGGAGGCCATGCCGAAATAGTCCGCCTGATGAATGTATTCCTCAGAGGGCAGGCTCACAGTGAAAGCTTTTCGCTCCATGATATTCCCATAGGTGTAAGTTGCCTTGCGAAGAGAGACGGCAATGCATGGCGGGCTGGAGCAGCAGATGCCTGCCCAGGCAGCGGTCATGACATTCGGCTTTCCCGCCTGGTCATAGGTCCCAACCACGCAAACCGGTGCAGGATACAGCAAGGTCTTCTTTCCCAGAGATATCTTCATACGAACTCCTCGTTCATCATTTCCCGATCATATCCGATGATCTCTCTACCATTGGTTATAATGCACCCTCTCCTCCTTGTATCTTTTGGAGGGGGCCGGTTTTTCGTTCGGGTAGCCCAGAGCGATCAGGGCAAATGGTGTGATCTCATCCGGAAGGGCAAATAGTCTCCTGAATCCCTCTATCCTGTCCTTCATAGGATAGACTCCAGCCCATACCGCTCCCAGGCCCAGGGCATGCGCAGCCAGCAGAATGTTCTCCACAGCAGCAGAGCAGTCCTGCACCCAGAAATCTGGATATCTCTCATATCTGCTGTCCCCGCAAACCAGAATAGCCAGAGGGGATTGCCTGCACATTGCCGCAGTGGGGCAGATCAGGGGAATCTGATCCAGAATCCTGCGGTCGTCTATCGCCACAAATTGCCATGGCTGCTCGTTTCCGGCAGAGGGGGCAAGCATGGCCGCCTCAAGCAGCTCTCTATAGATCTCTCTGGGGATATCTTGAGGCTTGAATTTTCTGATGCTTCTGCGAGTTTTTATTGCTTCCAGGGCTTCCATAGATACACCTCCAATGAGATAACAGTGTCTTAGTTCTTTATAAATTTGTTTGGCGATTGCGATCCAGCAGTATCTTATTCAAGCGAGATGAATAGCGCTTCTGGGCGAGGGGATCTGGTTAGCCAATACGATATGGCTAATTCTTCATCTGGCTAATTCCGGAATTCTCGCCTATGCATCAACTGAATCCACTGGGCGAATTGCCATAACGATCGTTATCGGCGAGACGTATTCAAAGCTTCGGATAAACTTAAGTAGCATTGTATCCTCCAAGAAGGCGGATTATATCATGAACGGCACTGGCGTTATGTCTCGGACAGTATGGGTGTTGTATCATGGTTTGGTCGCGGGTGAATACGCGGATGAACCCTTAAATTATAATGAATTTATGAGGCATGATAAATTTGGCACCTTTTATCGAGATTAAGGATCTGACAGTTCGATTCGGCGAAGTTGTAGCTCTTCGCAATGTGAATCTGGTCATTGAGGAGGGAGAGTCGGTCGGCATTTTGGGAAGGAGCGGTTCAGGCAAAAGCGTCTTGATGCATGTCTTGCGTGGCGTGGAATCATTCCAGGATATATCTGGCAGTGTGATCTACCACGTCGCCAGATGCAGCAAATGCCATCATGTAGAGCCGCCCAGCCATGTGGGAAGAAGCTGCAAGTGTGGGAGCACACTTGAGCCATTTGATGCCGATTTCGTATCTCTGGACATAAATGATCCTCTCAGGCGCGACGTTGTGAAGAGGATTGCCATAATGTTGCAGAGGACCTTTGCACTTTATGGCGATGAGAGGGTGATCGTGAATGTGATGCGCGCAGTAGAAGAGACAGGAGACACTATGAGCGTCCATGTAGCTGCAGACCTGCTGGACGAGGTCAATCTATCTCATAGGCTGATGCATGTCGCCCGAGAGCTGTCTGGGGGAGAGAAGCAGCGCGTTGTCCTGGCCCGTCAGCTGGCCAAATCTCCCATGATCCTGCTGGCAGACGAGCCAACGGGAACTCTCGACCCAGCCACAGCCAGAGTGGTTCACGATTCCATAAAGCGAGCGGTCAACGACTTCAAGATGACCCTGATCATCACCAGCCACTGGGAAGATGTCATGGTCGAGCTGACCCAAAGGGCTATTTTGCTTGATCAGGGAGAGATCAAGGCAGAAGGCAAGCCAAAGGATGTAGCCGCTCAGTTCCTGGCCATGGCTGGAACTTTAGCCAAGCGGGAAGAGGTCGAGCTGGGGGAGCCGATGATCAAGGCCAACGGCCTTTCGAAGAGATACATCAGCATAGACCGGGGCGTGGTAAAAGCGGTGGATGAGGTCAGCCTGGAGGTCAATGAGGGCGAGATCTTCGGTCTGGTGGGCATCTCTGGGGGCGGCAAGACCACTCTCTCCAAGATGATCAGCGGCATTCTTACTCCCACCGGCGGCAGCATCTCTGTGCGGGTGGGGGACGAATGGGTGGATATGACCGTCCTCGGTTCCAACGGTCGAGGTCGCGCCACCAAATACATCGGCATCCTCCATCAGGAATATACCCTCTATCCTTCTCGCAGCGTTATCGAGAACCTGACGGAAGCCATAGGCCTCTCTCTTCCCTTCGAGCTGGCGGAGAGGAAGGCCATTCACACTCTGGAGACGGTTGGATTTTCTGAGGAGCAGGCAGAAGCAGTGCTGGAGAAGATGCCCCATGAGCTCTCTGAGGGCGAGAGGCACAGGGTTGCCATGGCGCAGGTCTTAATAAAAGAGCCGAGGATAGTGGTCCTGGATGAGCCCACGGGAACAATGGACGCCATCACCAAGATCGAGGTCACGAATTCCATCCTCAATGCCCGCGAGGAGCTGGGCGAGACGTTCATTATCGTGAGCCATGACATGGATTTCGTGAAGAACGTATGTGATCGGGCCATGCTCATGCGTAATGGGAGGGCTATATTCACCGGCCTGCCGGACGAGGTTTTGAGCAGGATCACAGAAGAAGAAGAGAAGGAGATGCTGGGGAGTTAATTTGAGAGTCTTAGTTGACGGCAAAGAGATTGAGCTGGCAGCTGGAGCTTGCCTGGCGGATGCCCTGCAAAAAGCAGGCAGCAATCCCGCTAAAGGCGCTATCGTGGGGATGGTCAAAGGCCGGGGCGAGAAATCGCGTCAGACCAACTCTTATTGGCTCAACACGACCAAGGGCAAAATCAGAATTGAGCTTTTAGAAAATGATCTGCAGAAGATCTGGCATGAGGTCGTGGAAAAGATCTCTGGCTCTCAGGTGAGATGGGCTTCAGCAGACGGTATAGCCTTTGGGCCGTTCTCATCCAGAATATCTTTTGCCAGGGATGCGCATGAGTACAATCGCTGGGAGGTGGTCTTAGGCGCGGCTGGCTTTGATGCAGATAACACTCAGCTGATATTCATGCAAAGAAGGCATTCAGCTGTTTACGGCACGCCCAAGGATGGAGGGGTGTTTGCCCATGTCGTAGGAGGCAAGAACACCCTTGACCGGCTGGAGATTGGGGACAGAATTGAGTCTATAGAGCCAATTGTGGAATGGCAGGACCTGACTGAGAAGATGTCCACCCTGGATCTAACTCTGCCCGTGGAGGAGGGCATGGAGATCTATACTCGGGTCCAAGCAGAGCTCATCGAGGACGCGCCACTTGGTGCGGAGTTCTTCCTCGCTTTGACCAGAGACGGCACTTTCAGGGTTGATTCCGTATCCAGCTCTTATATCTCATCCGACCATCTTCTGACGGAGCACGTTGCATATGAGCATCGTGAGCCCCGTCTGGAGGGCGTGGTCACGGTCAGAACGACCGGACGGGGTCTGGGTAGGATCTTCATCTACAAGCATGATCGCACCTCGAATCCCAGCCATTCTGTAGTGGCGAGGGTAATCAAAGGCATGGACATGGTCAAACTGGCAAAGCCCGGCCAGATGATAACATTTGATGTAACCCCTGAGCGCATAATGCTACTGGGCAAGTTCCTGGAGGATGCCAGGCAGGAGATGGAGCAACGAGGAATTGAGGCCGAGGTTGAGGGCTATGAGGGCGAGGATGCAGTGGTGGTCAAGCAGGAGCCAGGTGCCACCATGGAGATTCTGAAAGCAAAAAAGGTGCGGATCTCATCCCTTCCTTCCAGCCGCCTTATTTCTATCCAGCTTTATTATGACCTGGCGCCCAAGAGCCTGGACTATTTCCGCCATGTCACCGGCCTCAAAGAAAAGCCTGTTGGGCCATTGCCTGTCTACTTCACCTATGAGAACACCCTGCTCTTCAAGCCGGAGGTCGAGGCGGTGAGCTACAAGGAGCTACTTCCTGAGAACAAGCCAACTGGGCCCGTGCCTGCCGGCTCGATAGGCATCTCTAACCAGGTCTCAAAGAAGATAGGTCTGGTTGGCATCCGGCTGGAAGAGGACAAACGATATGGGCCCTCGGGCGAGAAGTTCGAAGCTACGAACATCATCGGTCGGGTTTTAGAGCCGGATAAGCTCAGAGATGTGAAGGAAGGAGAGACGATCTACATTCGGGAGGAACGGTAATGTTGGTCACTAAATACTTAATAATGTCCTCTGAGTCCAATATTCTCCCCTCGGATATCGCCATGAAGATCTATGGTTCAGGCTACGATATCCTGGTCAAGGAGACCTGTTTCGGCGTTATTATCCACGGGGAAGAGGAGATTATAGAGAAGCTTCTCGAGGAGATTCGCAGTCTGGATCCAGCCGGCATATTCGTCAAAGATCGGGGATTTCCACCAGGCGACCCAAGGCGCTGCCGCGGTCGCAGAGGCGGAGGAGCCAGGCCAGGCTTCTACATGATCGAGTCTGAGTCAAAGCTGCTGCCTATGATCTCCAGGGCTCTAGCCTCGGAGGAGGAGTGTGAGCCTGTTCCAGAAAAGAAGGTGCGTCCCATTCCTCTTGAGAGGCTGGAAGAGATCGCAAAAGAAGATTAATTCTGAGGTAAATCAATGGCAAAAGTAATCGTTTATCCTCCCACCAGCATGATCCTCTCGGACCTTGTGGACAGGATGGGCCACAAGGCGCTTGTAGTTCCCGAAGTGGTGAGAAAGCTCGCAACCGATAATAATCTCGCCTCACCGCCTTTGAATGTCACTTCTGAGGAACCCAAGAAAGGGCTTCGCTATGCTGCAGTCGATGTCCCCTCAGGGATCCGGGGCAGAATGGCCCTGATTGGCCCGATAATCGAGGAAGCCGAGGCTGCGATCATCGTCCAGGATCCGGGGTGGCTCACAGGATGCGCGGGATGCAACAGGACCAATGAGTTGGTCAGGCTGCTGATCAGGACCAAAGGAGTTCCCATTCTGGACCTCTCTTACCCCACCAATGATGCCGAGGCCAGGGATTTCGTGCAGAAGATCAAGAATTTCTTGGGGGATTTAAAGTGATTCGCATTGCACAGCTCTCCTGTGGCGCAGAGTACAGCGGCATTCAAAAAGAGATCGAAAGGGCGGCAGAGACCGTAGGGGCCAAGATAGTCTTCCCGGAGGTCTCTTTAGATGACATGCTCAATGTGGAAGAGAAGTTCGGGGTACGAGTGGCTTCTGGAGATCTCAACCTGGCCATAGCTCGAGCAGTGAGAATTGTGGAGAACCCAGATCTCGCCGATGCTGTGGTGGTCATGACCTGCTTCCGATGCGCTGAGGCGGCCATCATACGCTCGGAGATCCGAAAGTACATCCACGAAAACTCCAAGATTCCCGTCTTGAGCTACTCATTCACCGAGAGGACCACAGCAGAGACGCTGCTTACCCGTATGGAAGCTCTGGTTACCACGGTCAAGTACAGAGGCCTCCTGGCCCGGGAGAAGCAGAAGGGCCTCACCGCGGGAATCGACTCTGGATCCACCACCACCAAGTCAGTGGTGATGAGAGACAATAAGGTGATAGGCACTGGCTGGGTTCCCACCACAGAGGTCTTGAAGAGCGCAGAGGATGCTTTTCAGGAGGCTCTCAAGGCCGCAGGGGTCAATAAAGAGGATATTCAAGCAGTGGGCGTTACTGGGTACGGTCGATTTCTGGTGGGCAAGCATATCAATGCCAAGCTCATCCAGGAGGAGATCACCGTTAACTCCAAGGGAGCAGTCTTCTTGGCAGATGCTCAGAGGGGGCCGGCAACAGTTATCGATATCGGCGGCATGGACAACAAGGCCATATCGGTCCAGGACGGAATTCCCGGGGGCTTTACCATGGGCGGAATATGCGCTGGTGCATCCGGCCGGTTCCTGGAGCTCGCCGCCCGCCGCCTGGGAGTCGACATCACCGAATTGGGCAAACTGGCCCTGAAGGGAGACTACAGGAAAGTGGCCATGAACAGCTACTGCATAGTCTTCGGCACTCAGAGCCTGGTCAACAGCCTTTCCATGGGAAATAAGCCCGAGGATGTGGCTATGGCTGCCTGCCACTCCGTTGCTGAGCAGGTATATGAGCAGCAGCTGCAGGAGGTAGAGGTTAAAGAGCCGGTGATCATGGTAGGCGGAACCTCGCTCATCGAAGGCCTGCCCAAAGCGATGGAGGAGCTATTGCAGGTCAAGGTGACCGTTCCCCCTTATGCCCAATATATCGGGGCTGTAGGCGCAGCTCTCCTGGTATCGGGGCTGCTGGAGGGCTGAGATGGACCCAATGGAGGTCTTCAAGATAGAGGTGACCGGCGGGGAGGAGTACGGAGCCAAGAAGTACCGAGAGATAATAATGGACATTCTGCAGGACCTGGGTCTGATCAGGTCCATTGGCAGGCTTTATGTCTATGTCGACATTTCAGTTCCAGTCTTCGCAGTCTACGGCCTCCTCCGTTCCGGCATACCGCCCCTTACGATCAAGGATGTGGGAGATGTGATGAAGGTCGGAGGCGGCTATCAGATCAAGATCAATGATGAAGAGCATATGGCAGACCTCCTTAAGGCTTTGTGGAAGCGATACGGGCGGGAGAGGGTGGAACAACCGGCAAGGGACATTGTGATCATTGCCTCAGATTCCTCGCCTGCCGATCTGATGGTTACGGATATGGAGGCGGAGTTTCTGCAGGATCTGACCGATGCCCTGGTCAGAGTAGTGCCAGAAGGATTTCGCAACCGGCGAAACATCATGACCAAAGACAGCTTCTTCTTCGTCGCTGCTGAGGAGTCGATCAAGCCGGAGCTGATATCAGAGATCGAAGAGAAGATCCGGGAGATGGAGAATGCTTGAGCCTGTGATGTTCACCGGAGGGTTGTACAAGCACGACCTGGTACTGGAGCTGGTGGAAGACCTGGGCGGCTACATCCTGCAGAAGAATGTTACTCAGACGGAGATCATACTTTTATTGCTGGTTCCTTCAGAGGACATGAATGCTCTGGAGATCCTAAGCCGAGATCTCAGAGGGGAGCTGGTAAGGGCACCGCTGGCGGGAACAGAGGTGGCGGTGGTCACACCCACCCTGGCCATTCATCATCTGCCCCATGTGGCCTGCGATATTGCCGAGTATCTGCGCAGGCATGGCTCCAAGACCAATATGATTGGCATGGCTCGGGGTGTGGGCAGGGAGATCGCCCAGATAAATGAGTATGAGACCGCTCTGATAAACGAGCATGATGCCGCAGTCTTCATCTTCGGCAACTTCGAAGACTGCATCAAGAAGAAAGAGGACCTCTACCGGAATATCGGCGTGCCTGTCATAATTACCGGTGGGCCGAAGATAGATCCAGAAGAGCTGCCCTATGCCTTTGGCTATGTGCCGTCCATCGGCCGGATGGCCCACAGGACCCGCAAGGCCACGGAGATTGGATCCCTGGACAATATCGTCGAGATGGTAGGACGGGCGCTGGACAAAACCCGGGAAGCAATCGCCAAGGATCCTCTGACCACCTCTCCGCCCAGGGTGATGGATGCGGTACGAGAGCAGGTTCCGGAGGTCGAGTTCTCCTATTCTCCTCTGCCAATTGCCCTCAATCTAACCGGGGTGCGGGTGAAGCTTCCTTATGCGGGCTATCGGGATAAGGTGGCAGCAGTGACCTTCGATGAGGGTGTGAAGCTGGGCGAGGTGGCCACCATCAAGCCCTCTAGGATGAAGGATTATATACTGGTGAGGATACTGCCCAGTTCGGAGACTGGATTCGTCTTCTGATTCCAGGCTATTGCGGAGCCAGGGCGAAGAGGCTACAGGGGTCTGATATCATGAGCTTTGAAGATGAGCTGGATGCCATTTTGGTCAAGGGAAAGGACAAAGCAGCCAAGGACATTTTAAAGGCGGTGGAGAGTACCTATGGCGAGGTGCCCTATATCTTTCAGTTCATGGAGGATGACTCAGAGCTGCTCATCACCAAGGTGTTGCACAATAATGCCATCTTGAGGAGTTCTAATCTGGATGCAAAGACGGTGGAGCTGATCTCGGTGGCCGTGTCTGCAGCATTGCGGTGCAGCCACTGTCTGAGGCTGCACATCCGGCTGGCCGGAAGCCTGGGGGTGCCGGATGATCAGGTTGCTGCGGCCATATTTCTCGCCGGGAACCTGGTGAACGCCAGCGTGCTTGCGACCGCGGCGCGTAATCTGGATGAGGAGCGGGAGATCTGCCGGTCCTGCGAGATAGCAAGCGAGACCTGCGAGATCAATGGAAGGGGAGAGGATTGAGCCTCTCCTTCCTTGAGCTTCATCCGGGATAATCCCATTGACTTTTTATCTCTTCTCGATATGACCTCAATCGATATGACCTCAATCGATGTGATATCATGACCTATGACGTCTCCAATAGTCCTGATGGCCGATCTTCCGGTGACGCGCCAGAGCCAGCCTGGTGGTGGACAGCAGAAGAACATCGCAATGCTCTGATTGTCCTGCAGCTCCGGCTGAGGAGGGATATTCTCAAGTTCATCTCCAGCGGACCGAAAAGCTCAGAGCAGATATGCCAAAGGTTTGACCTCAGCCCGGAGAAGGCAGACTATCACCTCTCTATGCTGGAGACGGCTCTGGTGATCGAAAGGTGCGGAGAGATTCTGGATATCACTCCCACCGGCATCCTCTACCTGGAAAATGTTGAAGCCAGGCGCTGATCTTATTTAGGGATACTGATTTTGCGGGATTGCTAAGGCATAGCGGGACGCACCCATCCACCGCGGTGGATCAACGTTTTTTTTTGAGCTTATTATATTATTAACATATTCTATTATTACTATCTATGATCCTCATATGGAGACCTTGGGTGGATTAATGGTGGATTAATAGTTATCATCGATAGTATTATGATATATGTTGAGAGGATATCTGCATAGAAAGGATCCTGAGGTCGAGAAGACATGAATAAGGATATGCTGATTAGACTATTGGCTTTGAACCTGGGCATTGCCGCTGCCAACATAGCTGTCTTCTCCTCTGGATTGCTTGCTGTGGATCTCTTTGGGTCTGCTCTGGAAAAAGCCTTTGGCAGCGCATTTCTCGTATTAAGTGGCTCGGGGCTAGTCTATGGCAACTACAAGCTCCTTTCTGAGCCGGAGAAGGCCATACCAATCGGCGCTAAAAGCACAAAAGAAGATTATGTAGAGGCGCTGAATGAACATCGGGGGCTTGAGACATTCGAGAGAAACATCGACCTCCTGCTCGATCAGATTGAACGGCTGCAGAAAAAGAATAAGACCATTCGGGATATTCTTCTGCAGATCTTTAACGCTTCTGAGATCAGCTACCAGAAGTTTGATGCGGTTATTGCAGAGGTAGAGAATATATTTTTCAAGAATATCCGCAGCATCATTAACAAATTGAATGCATTCGATGAGGATGACTACAATTTTATCAAAAAACAACGCAATTCAGGAGCCTTTTCTGAGGAGATTATGGAGGAAAAATTTAATGTTTATAATGAATATATAAGATTTGTGAAGGAAGCGACTGAGGATAATGAACAGATCCTGCTTAAGCTGGATAAGCTGTTGCTGGAGATCTCAGGCTTAAACTGCATCGAGAGTGGCGAGCTGGAGCAGATGGCCGGCATGATCGAGATCGATAATCTGATCAAACAGGCAAAATATTATAAAGATTAATAATTCATGGGAGGGAGCATAGCATGCTGGACAAGAAAAACAAGAATGTGCTTTTAAAGATAGTGGGATTAGCAGTTGCGGTATTTCTCTTGGTTTATACTGGAACAATTTTTATGGGTGGTGGCGGAGAAAAAACACTGGACGGGATAGTCAAAGAGATCGATGTGACTGAAGTGCCGCCAACCAAAGGCCTGGTCGATATCTCAGGCATAGACATCGCTGCCACATTGCCCGATATCTCCAAATACCCACCGCAGGTTAATAGCAGCACATCCAGCTATATCGAGATATTCTCATCAACGGAAAAGGCGGGCAGCGGTACTGATGGCTGGCTGACAGAGGTGGCCAGAGACTTCAATAATGCGAAGATAATGATCGACGGCAAACAGACGTCTGTCAGGCTCAGAGGAATCGCTTCCGGCCAGGGTGCCGATTATATCACCTCCGGGAAGTATTTGCCGGATGCCTATACTCCATCCAATGAACTCTGGGGAGAGATGCTCATCTCCCGGGGAGTAGATGCCAGGTTGGTGCAAAAAAGACTGGCAGGAAATGCGGCCGGAATTCTGATCACTAAATCTAAGAAAGCTGAGCTGGAAGCCAAATATGGGGCGGTCAATGTCACAACAGTAATCGATTCCGTGGCAAACAACGAGCTGCAGATGGGTTACACCAATCCCTTCGCCAGTTCAACCGGGCTGAACTTCTTGATCTCCACACTGCAGGCCATTGATGCCAGTAACCCGTTGAGCAATAAAGCAATAGCGGGATTTGATCGCTTCCAGGAGAATATTCCCGTGGTCGCTTATACCACTCTGCAAATGAGAGAAGCGGCTAAATCAGGGGTCCTGGATGCTTTTGTCCTGGAATATCAGACTTATGTCAATACGCCTGATATCAGGTCCTATGAATTCATTCCCTTTGGGGTCAGACATGACAGCCCGATTTATGCGATCGGCAAGCTTTCTCCTGAGAAGACAAAAATCCTGGATGAATTCATCAAATTCTCTCAGCAGGAGAATTATCAGAACCTGGCTACTAAATATGGTTTTAACGGCCTTGATGAATATCGGTCAGAATTTGTTCCTGCCAGTGGCGATGTTCTCATCCAGGCCCAAAAGCTCTGGAAAGAAAAGAAAAATGCCAATATCTGTGCAGTCTTCGTGGCCGATGTATCGGGCAGCATGGACGGCGAGCCGCTGAATAATTTGAAGAAATCTTTGCTCGAAGGCCAAAAATACATTGGCAAGGACAATCTTATCGGCCTGGTATCATACTCTGACGATGTTTATATAAATCTGCCAATCTCCCTGTTTGATTTGAACAACAGGTCTTATTTTGTGGGTGCGGTTGGGGGATTGCAAGCCGGAGGAGCCACGGCAACCTTCGATGGGATTGCAGTGGCCATGAAGATGCTCGAAGAACAGCTGGCGCTTGATCCTAAGCTGAAGCCCAAGATCTTTGTTCTCAGCGATGGCGAGACCAACAGAGGTCATTCATTAAATGATATCAGGAAATTAGTGGAAGAATCGGGAATACCCATATACACAATAGGCTACAATGCAGATATCAAAGCTCTGGAGGAGATATCCCTTGTCAATGAGGCTGCCAGCATTAACGCCGATACTGAGGATGTTGTGTATAAGCTGGCTAATCTGTTCAATGCGGAGCTAGCATAGGAGGTGTTAAGACGGCTTTCACCATGGAAGTTCCCGATGAAGGGGCGATCAAGGACGAGGTGATAGAGCAGGTCAAACCGGTGCCCGAAGAGGTCGCTCAGCTTCAGAAGGTAGCGGAAAGCAATGTGGCCGAAATTCTGACCCTGGATATCGATGAGTTAGCCAAAAAGAGGTACATTCTCAAATCAGTAGAGTCTTTTGGGGCCGAGTCTATGAAACGCTCGGCTGCTAAAAATTCTATACTTCAGGCGACTGTGGGAGACCTGTCTAAAAACGGGGATGATGGCGGGGTGGTGGCAAAGGGCCTAATGGAACTGACCCGAGAGCTCGAAGACCTTGACCCCAGCCTGATCGATTTCACTAAAACAGGCATTCTGGGCAAGCTGTTCGATCCCGTCCGGAATTATTTTGCCCGATACCAGAGGGCAGACTCGGCAATAGCGGATATCATTGTCTCCTTGGACAAAGGCAGGACAATTCTGAAAAACGACAATACCACCCTGGAGATCGAGCAGCAGTCACTGCGCGATTTAACCAGAAAGCTGATGAAAGAGGTCCAGCTGGGCGCTCTGATGGACGAATCGATCGAGAGGCAGATCGAAGAGGCCCGGGCCAGGGATGAGGACCCGGAAAAGGTCAAATTCGTCAGCGAAGAGGTCCTCTTTCCCCTCCGGCAGAGGATCATGGATCTGCAGCAGATGATCGTGGTCAATCAGCAGGGGGTAATGGCGACAGAGGTTGTGATCAGAAACAATCGGGAGCTTATGAGGGGGGTAGAACGGGCCAAGACGGTGACGATATCCGCTTTGCGGACCTCAGTGATGGTTGCCAGCGCTCTGTATAACCAGAAGATCGTCTTGAAGAAGATTCAGATGCTCAACGAGACCACCAATGATCTGATCACCAGCACCTCGCGTATGCTGAAAAACCAGGGGGCGGACATTCAGAAACAGTCGATGCAGACCAATGTATCTGCTGAGGACCTGAAGACCGCTTTTGCCGATGTCATGGAGGCGCTGGATTCGATCAACAGCTACAAGCAGGAAGCTCTGCCCAAAATGAGGGAGACGATCGAGCAGTTCCGGGAGCTGGCCGCCAAAGGCGAGGAGCAGATTCAGCAGCTGGAGAAGGGCCATAAGCTGGATCTTTAGGCCAGGCCGATGATCCTCAGAATAATAGCAGTCGGGCGCTTGCGGGAGAGCTACTGGCAGGATGCTGCCGCAGACTACATCCGCCGCCTCCGTCCTTACGCCCGTCTGGATATGGTGGAGGTGGCCATCAGCTCGAAGGAGGCTGCAACTCCTGGGGCAGAGATCAGGGCTATGGAGGCGGAAGGAGCCGCGATTCTCGATAAGCTCAAGCGCCATTCGGGTCCGGTGATAGTCCTGGACAGGACAGGAGATGCCCTTAACTCGCAGCAGCTGGCGGAAAGGCTGCAGGATTTGATCCTGGAAGGAAGATCGGAGGTGGCCTTCATCATAGGCGGCCCCCTGGGTCTGTCGCCAGCGGTATTAGACCGGGCGGATCTGCTTTTATCCTTCTCTCCGATGACCTTTCCTCATCAGCTGATGCGGGTGATCCTCCTGGAGCAGATATATCGCAGCTTCAGAATAATGCATCATGAGCCTTATCACAAGTAATCATATGATGATACGATTATCTGATGATGCAATTTTGTCGTCCTGCTTTTAGATGCCTGATTTGCTGGCAGTGATATTTCCGCTTCCTGCCAGGCTCCCGTCTTGATAGATTTTGTAGCTGCCCTCCATTCTCTCCTCGATGATGGCCAGTTCCAGCCTGTAATCCCTGTCCTGCTCCACCTGCTTCACGTTCAGACTGATAGAATCATTGGAAGCGATGTGACCGGTGGCAGTCACCGGGATATCTGTGCCTTTCTTGAGAACATTGCCATAGCCCTGCAGCCTGTCGTTGGTCTGAATCAGGATCAGATCCAGTGCTTCCTGTGTATTCTGCCCATCGATCACTGTATTGAGAATTACCTTCCAATCTCCCTTCAGATCTACAACCGGCTCCTTTATTTCTGGCTCATTTATGACCGGCTCAGTTGGCACGGCATCTTCTTTTGGTGCTTTGGCTGTTTCATTTGATGCCGCATCCATTTGGCTTGCGTTCACATCGGCTTGATCATTAGCATCTTCTTTGGATTTGCTATCGGGATTCAGCGCTGTAGCATGGCCAGTTGAGGACCTCACAGCATTTTCGTACTCTGCGTCGTAATGATACTCGGTGTTGCCCCTGATTATCCATGTTCCGCAGCTTGCCCAGGCCGGACTGGTCAAGAGAGCTGCGATCAGCACCAGACATATTATTGGATGGATCTTCAATATCTCGAACTCCTTTTGGTCTTGATTTTGCCTTGATGATTCTTGAGCGGAAGAGTGATGAGGTCAAAATCAACCTCTCAGCTGGAGAGTCTGCTGGCGGTGGCATTTCCTCTCCCTACCAGCTTCTCGCTCTCATATAGCTCACAGATGCCTTTTAAACCGCCTTCGATGAAGGCCAGGTCCAGCTGATATTCCTTCTTTTGCTCGACCAGTGACACGATCAGGCTGACGGAATCATCGGATATGGAGCCGGTAGCCGTTGCCGGTAGATCTGCTCCCTCATCGAGAATGGTGCCATAGCCCTGCAGCCGATCAACCGTCTGGATGAGGATCAAATCCAGAGCATTTTGCTTATCCTGCCCGTCTATCTTCATCTCGAGCAATACTCTCCATTCTCCTCCCAGGTCTGCAATGTTTTCCTCTTTTGGAGCGGCATTCTCCTTTATTTCGGCCTCTTTCTGGATTGCCCTCTCATCTGGTTTTTCGTTTTGCGCCTTTTCATTTGCCGCATCTTTCTCGCTTGATTCTTTGATTGTGCCGTCAGGATTGAGGGTAGCAGCAGCGCCCGTAGAGGATGCTACCGCCTGATCGAAGTCCGGGTCGGAGAGATAATCAGTATCATCCCTGATCACCCATCTGCCGCAGCCCGCCCAGGCCGGGCTAGCCAAGAGGGCAATGACCAGGGCCAGGCATAGAACTGAATGAATCTTCAATATCTCGTGCTCCTTAGTTCCTGATGCTTATCTATTGGTTCTTCAGCAGTTGAGAACGGTGCAGGATCAGCCCCTCAGCTGGAGAATCTGCTGGCAGTGGCATTCCCCGTTGCCATCAGTTCGTCGCCAGAATATATCTCATAGCTGCCTGAAATGATCCTGTCCGCCTTCTCCAGATACAGGCTTACGCTCTTGTCGATATCATTTCCAAATTCGTCAATCACCGCGTTTGACTGAAGTCTCATAGAGCTTGAGGTGACTGTGCCCTTAAAGGTCTGAGGGATCTTGGTATTCCTCTCGATCAAGCTTCCCATTCCCACGATGCTTTCCCCAGTCTGAATGAGATTAGCGTCCAGAGTGCACCCCGAGCCAATTAGGTCAACAGTCCATTTTCCGCCAACATCCATGGCATCTGATGCTGCCGCGGAAGTATCTTGCATGCTCATGATGGCCCCATCCGACAGGCTGCCTGCGCCATCAGCGCTCCCACTCTCATCCGGGGCGAGCTTTTGCTTGCTTATATCGATATTAGCGGTCTTGCCCCCTGGATAGGGATTCAAATCGCTTGAGGCTGCGCTCGACTTGCTGGTAGAGGCTTCTCCTACTTCATTATCCGCGGTCTTCCCCCCGGGATGTGGATTCAATCCGGATGATGTTGATTTTTCCGTGCTGGCTGAGGCATCTGCCACCTGCTCCTCAGAGGTGGGGGCGGAAATGGTATAATTCTGTGCTTTTATGTTCTCAGCCTCCCCTGCACCCAGGCGCTTGACCCATACCCGGACCTGATTTTCTCCTATATCCTCTTCTGAGGTATTCCAGGTCCAGCTATTCTCGGCAATCCATCCGGTCTTCTCAA
>NZ_DAKC01000093.1:0-13591 GCF_002496465.1 Methanosaeta sp. UBA356
CTGATTTGGGAGAAGCTATCAAAAAGGATTAAGATAGTGGATTGAGAGAGGCGACCGCATGGTAGAAGGATCAAATCTCCCCGTGATTGAGGCCCGCGAGATCCTAGAGAGGATCGAACGTGGAGAGCCAGTCATCTATGAGCACGCGGCGATAGCTGGCGATATTGACCTATCCAGACTTGATCTGCCCTTCATAGAAACCTCAGGCCGGAGAGGAAAGCCGTACGCTTTCCAGGATTACTTTCGCAATGCAATACAAACATACTTATTCTCATAATACCATCTCCACATGTTGTTTTCTCAGACCACAAGACACTCTTCGGAGCCAACGGTTCGGTGGGATGACTGAGAGACACACACTGACTCAGATCGGAATAGGCAGCAATGCCTAAGCTGAAATGCATTTGAAGCTATGATCTGTTTACGGGCTGCCTCGACCACGAAATGGCTCGACCGATTTTGCAAGTCGGTGTCAACCAGCCTATTGTAGCGGGGAAACATCTTACCTCAGTTACAAGCTCCGGTCTTTAGGCCGGAGTAGTTGACTCACAATGAAAGGTCTCGGGATATGTCCGCTCTGGCCCATGTACTGGCCTCTCGCATCGAGATCAGGAACTCGGTTTTTTTAGGGAGGGTCAATTTCATCAATTCTATATTCCGCGAACCTCTTGACCTCAGCGGCTCGACCTTTCGCCAGGAGGCGAGCTTCTCTTCTGCTACCTTTCTGGCAATGGTCAGCTTCGCCTCTGCCCACTTTCAGGAGGATGCGCTCTTCGATGGGACGGCATTCATGAAGACAGCAGACTGTTCCGCGGCCAGTTTCCAAAGAGAGATCACCTTTGCAGGCGCTAGCATCAATAAAATGCGTCTCTCAAGTGCACAGATCTCCGGTCAGTTGTCCCTTCAAAACGCGGAGTTCAACCGTCTGGAGGCCAGATGGCCAGTGCTGTGCAATCACCTGAGATATGATGGCGAAACCTACCTCTCTTTGGCCAGGAACTACAGGAACCTGGAGTGGTTCGAGGATGCAGACGACTGCTATTACCACTACCGTCGCGCGAGCCAGGCGGGCAAGAGCTTTGCCATCCGGGAAGGGGAAAACCGAAAGATCAACTGGTCCAAGCTCTTGGACGGCCTAGCCTGGATCTCCTGCGGTTATGGGGTTCGGCCCAGATATACCGTCTTCTTGAGCTGCTTTTTCATCCTGCTGTTCGCATTTCTCTACTGGCAGGGAATGGGAATCGTGGTGGAGCCTCTGAATGGATCTGAATACCTCCAGGGTCAAAACGAGGAGCTCACGTTCCTGGACAACCTATATTTCAGCGCCATGGTCTTCACTGCCAAGACCCAGGTCAAGTGGTACCCAGTAGGAGTCTACCGCTACCTGGCCACATTGGAGTCCATCCTGGGCTGGCTGCTCCTTGCTTTATTCCTTGTGAGCCTTGGCCGGACGATGATCCGTTAGAGCGCCGGATCGATCCATCCAGGCCCTGAAGAGAGGACCATTGCCTTTGGGTGCCGCCGACAATGGATCCAAATCCTTTTGGATTGATCACGGCAAACGTCGAGAAAAGTCCTTATAGTGGTTCGCCAAAACCATCAGACAAGTATCGAGGAAGAACATCATAGATCGATCACAGAGTGATGAGATGCATAAGGCAATTGGGCTTTTGATCATAACGGCGGCCCTCCTCTTGGCGGGAGCAGCCAGCGGGGCTGACTTTGGAAAGGAGCGTCCTATAGCGATCATTGTGGGCTCAGAGCAGCTGCAGCCTGCAATAGATGAATACGTCGTGGCCTGGTCGGATAACAGGAGCGGAAATTATGACATATTCATGTACGACCTGGAGACCGGCCTGGAGAGATGGGTTTGTATCGATCCCTTCTTCCAGATCAGTCCCGCCGTCTCCGGTGAACGCATCGTCTGGCAGGATATGCGCTCCGGTAACGGGGACATCTATATGTATGATGTCATCAACAAAACCGAGTCCGCGATCACCACCGCAGAGGGAAACCAGACTCAACCGGACATCAGCGGAAATAGAGTGGTTTGGGCGGATGACCGCAAAGGCACCTATCAGATCCATCTTCTAGACCTCTCCTCCAGAAATGAGGTGGAGATATCCTCTGCAAAGGGCGAGCAGATCAGGCCCAAGATCAGCGATGACCGAATTGTATGGATGGATGAGCGTTCCGGTGATTTTGATATCTATATGTATGACATCTCCACCGGCAAAGAATCCGCCGTTTCTACCGGTCCCGGTGATCAGTCGTTTCCCTCGGTCAGCAAAGACATCGTAGCCTGGGCAGACAACCGCACAGGAGAATCCGATATCGCCTTTATGGATCTGTCGAGCGGCAAGGAGACGACCATCAATAAATCAGGCATACAGACCGATCCCAGGGTCTATGGCCGCTACATCGCCTACCTCAACAACCACACGGACATCAATCTCTATGATATCGAGACCAGTGCAGATATCGCTCTTGCTCCAGGCAGCATCAAGATGGAGCCGGCGATCAGCGAACGAGGAGTGGTCTGGACCGATTACCGGAAAGGAACCAACGATCCGGACATCCAGATGTTCGACTTCGAGATACTGGCCGATATATCCATAACCATTGGTCCTTTCAATCACACCAATCCCTCGATCTCCGAAGATAGTGTCGTTTGGACTGACAACAGAGACGGCAACTTCAATGTCTATTTGTTCAACATCACAACCGGAAAGGAGACGCAGATAACCGAGGACAGCTTCGATCACAGCAGCCCTGATATCAGCAACAAGAATCTGATCTGGACGGATATGAGCCTGGGAAATCTGCAGATATTCCTCCGCAACCTGTCAACCAAGGAGACCAAGCAGGTAACCATAGATCAGTCCGACCACCGCTATGGTATGATCGATGGAAACAACATCATCTGGATCGATGCGCGCTCAGGTGGAGAGCAGATCTACCTCTATGATATCATCACGGGCCAGGAAAAGCAGATCACCACCGCCCAGTCCCTGAAGCTCTCCCCAGTGATCCATCAAGACAGAATCGTCTGGATCGATTCCCGCAGCGGCGAGGATAAATGGGATCTGTATCTCTACAACCTCACCACAGGTGAGGAGACGGCTATCTGCACCAACCCGGCGCGTCAGGCCCAACCCTGGATCTGGGGGGATAACGTGGTCTGGGCTGATGGCAGAAACGGGAACTGGGATATTTATGCTTATGACCTGGCCACCAATACGGAGAGAGCGGTGGTGATAGACACTGCAAATCAGGGGAACCCCGTGGTCCATGGCAACTACCTGGCCTGGCTCGACGTCCGGCAGGGGAATTCGGATATCTATCTGTTTGACCTGAGAAAAGGGGTGGAGGTGCCTGTTGCCACTCTTCCCACCCAGCAGACCCCTAACGACGGCAAGGGCGATCCCTATCAGATCAAACCCTATCACTCAAGCAAGATCATAAGCGACAACAAAATCGTGTGGATGGACAACAGCGATGGCTATTCGCAGATAAAGATGAGATATATCAACTCCGATCCGCTTCTGCTTTTAGAGGCTGACTATCCAAGCACCAACGGCAGCCTGCTGGTATGGAGCGATAACAGGAGGGGCAACTGGAATATCTACGGCTTTGACTTCTTCACCCGATCGGAAAAGCCCATAACCAAAGGGGATTACGATCAGCTCTATCCCAAGGCCTCGGGGGATATAGTGGTCTACTCGGACTACCGGAGCGGAGACTCAGACATCTATATGACGAACATTGCCACCGGCGTCGAGTCCCCTGTGGCTACCGGCAAACGCGACCAGATGTGGCCTTCCATCTCCGGCGACCTGGTGGTCTGGCAGGACAACTCCAGCGGCAACTGGGACATATATATGAAGGAGCTGTCCACGGACAAGACGACTCCCATCTACAAGGGATCGGGGCAGCAGATGTATCCAGCCATCAGCGGCGATCTGGTGGTCTGGCAGGATAGCAGAAACGGCGACTTCGATATTTATGTGAAGGATCTGGTCAATGGAACCGAGACCAAGCTCACTGGAGATGGAGACCAGCTCTATCCGGATATCTCCGGATACACCATTGCCTGGCAGGATGCCACGACGGGAGATATCTCTTATTACTTCTGGGACAAGAAATGGGGCAAGACCTATCCCCGGGAGGGAGAGCAGACCAACCCCGTGGTATCGGGCAATTATATCGCCTATGTGGACGGCTCGGGCGAGGACACTTCCATTAGGAAGCTGGACCTGGCCAGCTGGAAGGATGAGCTGGTCCAGGCAGGCCCAGGCCAGGCCAAACCGAGCATGGACAAGAAGCTGGTCTGGATCAATACCCACAGCGGTAAGCCAAGGTCAGTGGCAGTTGCCGCCGGCCAGACCAGCGTTATCAGCAAGGTCCCAGGAGATCAGAGCCATCCGGTTGTAGGAGGAAACGATCAGGTGGGCTACTATGTGGCCTGGATGGACAACCGCACCGGCGATCCCGATGTCTACGTCTACAGCCTGGCTCAGGAGCTGGAGCTGCCGCTTGCTGCCAGTCCCTACGAAGACATGTATCCGGATATAAGAGGAAACATCATCGCCTGGGTGGCCAGAAATCCGGACAATCAATACCAGATTGAGGACTACTGGTGTATCAGGACGTTTGACATATCCATAGACAACTCAACTGAGCTGGTCTATGGCCTGGAGAATTCCACCCCCATCTCCCTGAGCGACGATTACCTGGCCTATCTGAGAAAGACCTACTTCGGTTGGATGGTCTACTCCCGGCCCCTATACGAGAAGGAGACAGCACCTGAATCACCTCCTAGCGGCATCAATGTCCGGGCGGGAGGGGATTATTTGGTCTTCCAGAACAACAAGGCAGGAAGCTGGGATATCTTCCTCTGGAAGCAGGGCATGGGCACACAGCCGGTGTCGATTGTAGCCGATCCTGCCGACCAGATCAATGCGTCGACGGATGGTCGCACCGTGGTCTGGCAGGACAACCGCAATGGAAACTGGGACATCTATGCCTACGACCTGAACACGAGCAAGGAGATGCAGATAACCACCGATTCAGCCGATCAGATCAATCCCGATGTAGAGAACGGGGTCATCGTATGGCAGGATAAGCGCAATGGAGATTGGGATATTTATGTCTACGACCAGAATGTTGGAAGGGAGACGCCCATCTGCACCGATCCTGGCAATCAGATGGAGCCGCGCATAAGGACTGGGAGGATCGTCTGGACGGACGACCGAAGCGGAGACAAGGATATATACATCTACGAAAACTATATGCCATAAGAGGGAGTGGGTCGGGCTCGTTCCTCCCCTTCTCCAATCTTTTATGACCTTTTTTGTCGCTATCCTTCGGATTTTTCATCCGATTTTTTTTGAGGGATATCGCAGTCCGTCGGGGCAAAGTTTATTTATTCTCGGTGTTTAGCTATCCCCTTAAGAATATTTGGGGCAATTCATGGAACTTGAAAATCTTCGATTTGGTACGGAACTGCTCAAACGTGGTTTCGCAAAGATGCAGAAAGGGGGAGTGATCATGGATGTCACAACCCCTGAACAGGCCATAATAGCAGAAGAAGCAGGTGCTGTTGCGGTAATGGCCTTACATGCCGTTCCCGCTGACATCAGGAAGATGGGTGGAGTGGCCAGGATGGCAGATCCCCTGGTCATTGAGTCGATCATAGAGGCGGTGACCATCCCCGTCATGGCAAAGGCCAGGATCGGCCACTTCGTTGAGGCCCAGATACTGGAAGCACTGGGCGTTGATATGGTGGATGAGTCCGAGGTCTTGACGCCTGCTGACGAATTTCATATCGAGAAGACGAAATTCACCATTCCTTTCGTCTGTGGAGCCCGGAACCTGGGAGAGGCCTGCCGGCGGATAAAGGAGGGGGCAGCCATGATCAGAACCAAGGGTGAAGCAGGAACGGGAGATGTGAGCCAGGCGGTCTTGCATATGCGCATGATCCTGGGCCAGATCAGAAGCCTGAAGGGAATGGACGATCTTCAGCTGATGAAAGTGGCCAGGGAGATCGAGGCAGATCTGGATCTGGTCAGGGAGTGCGCCCAGATGCAGCGTCTACCGGTGGTCAACTTCGCTGCCGGTGGGGTGGCAACGCCTGCAGATGCTGCTCTCATGATGCAGCTGGGCGCTGACGGGGTCTTCGTGGGCTCGGGAATATTCAAGTCAGAGAGCCCGGAGGCGATGGCCAGAGCGATAGTGGAGGCGGTGCATCATTATGATGATCCTGCTCATCTGGCTAAGGTCTCAAAGGGTCTGGGGGCGGCCATGAAGGGGCTGGATGCGGCTAGCATTCCCGAAGCTGAAGCCCTGCAGACGAGAGGCTGGTAGGTGCCTAAAATAGGAGTGCTGGCCCTGCAGGGCGATGTCTCGGAGCATGTCGATGCTCTGCAGAGGATTGGGGAAGGCATAGATGTGCTGGAGGTCAGAAAGCCCGGCCAGATCGCGTCCTGCTCCGCCCTGGTTCTGCCTGGCGGAGAGAGCACAACCATCGTCCAACAGCTGAATAGCTCCGGCCTGGCCGGGGAGCTGGAGGCAGCTGCGACGACGGGCTTGCCCATCCTTGCCACCTGCGCCGGTCTGGTGCTGATCTCCAGAGAGATAGAGGGCGACAATCATGTTCAGCCCCTGGGCCTGATGGATATCAAGATCAGCCGGAATGCATTCGGCCCTCAGAGGGAGTCCTTTGAGGCAGACCTGGATGTAGAGGATATGGACCGTCCTTATAGGGCGGTCTTCATCCGCGCCCCTGTGGTATCCGAGGTGGGACGAGATGTGCAGGTCCTGGCGAAGGTGGGTGGTTTGCCGGTCGCTGTCCGGGAAAAGAACCTGCTCGGCCTTGCCTTCCACCCTGAGCTGACGGATGATATGAGATTTCACCAGCTGTTTTTGAAGATGCTGGAGGCTTGATATGTTCTCAGAGAAGGATCTGGTGGCCAGAAGCATAGAGGATATGGCTCAAGAAGTAGAAGAGCTGCAGGCTCTGGCCAGGGAAGAGAGGGAGAAGAGCGAAGCTCTCAGTCAGAAGGAGATCGAGCTGCGCCGGAAGTCCGTGGAGACGAGATCAGTGAATGCCGAACTGGCGGAGAGCTTCTGGCAGGAGGCAGAGAACATCCGAGATGAGTGCCGTGAGTTGATGCGGCTTTTTATGGAGCATAAGCTGCGCGCGGCTGAGGTTCAGCATCGCATCGATATACATGACCAGATCGAGTCTCTGGATGATTATGATGAGGTCTGGAGACAGGCAGCCAGTGCCAGACGGGGCTAAGAGCCCTGTCCATCATGCTCTTTGCAGTGAAAGCTTCCATAAGAGCGATATAATTTTTAAAAAATAGCAAAAGTCAATCGAAATCTTACCATAAGGCTATATTTCTGTCTCTACTTGCCGTCCTTGAACTGGATATCCTTCTCCGTCTGGAAGGAGCCCTTATACTGCTGATCTGCCTTGACCTTCTTGAAGAGCTTGGCATACTTGGTCTGGATATTCCAGGTTCCATTAAAGGCCTGTTCGGTCTTGAAGTTCAGGGTGTTGTTGGCATAGCCGGCGCTGGATACGCTGGAGCTCTCAGACCGGTCCACATGGCTCAGGTTGTACCTCTCGCTGACTGATGCACCCATGCCGCCATCAAACCTTGGCGATTCGACGGTCTTGTGGCCTTTCAGGCTGCCGCCAGTGAAAACCAGATCCTTGGTCTCGGTGAAGTTATCTATTGATTGCCTTCTCTCAATGCTCCTCTGGCTCTCCATGGATATCGATCCGCTGCCCATCATATTCTCATTGTAGTTCATCGCCACTCCATTGAAGTTGTCCTTTATGGAGACCTCCCCCTCGCCTTTTACCGATGAGGACTCAATGAATAGCTTCTTATTAAGTGTTGAGGAGGTGCTCTCCTCTCTCTTCGCATCAGGAGCGACATTGACAGTGCTCCAGTGGATCAGATAAGGACCGCCTTCAGCAGTGCTCGATCCATCGGTCATCCAAACTGAGAGCGGCATATAGGTGCCTGCCGATCTGCCGGGTATGGTGCTGCTCCAGTATCCATCCATCTCATCTCCCGACTCAAGTACCATCTTTGTGTCGTATACCCTGTCTATTCCTTTCATGCTCTGTCTGGTCAATGGTGCATCAGAGAGCCCGTACTTCACAGAGGCATCCGTTATTGGAGATGGGCTCTTTATATGAACAGTGACCTTGACATCCTCCTCTGCAGCCGGCTGGCTGGGCTGGGCGTTCACGTCCAGTATGGCGATCGCCCCGTGCTCAGAGCTTTTCACCCCCTCGATGCTCAGCTCATAGTTTTCTTGGCCAGACAGGTTCTTCTCCTTAGATTCTGGCTGAGTCGACATATTAATAGAGGGCACTGCTGTCGGCTCATCCTCATGAGCAGACTCGGGGCTAATGGTCTCGTCCGCCTCGGACTCATTTGTCGCATCCTTATCAGCTCCCACGATGTCGGAGATGCCCAAGAGCGTTTCTACATAACGGAGGAGGTTTGAGACTCCTTCTACCACGGCGTTGTCGGACTTCTTAGCGGATTGCTCCACATCTCGAGCCATCTTTCCGGATACCTGAGTGATGGTCGATTTCTCTTCTGGCAGGTTGAAGGGCAGGCTGCTGTTTCCATAGCTGACGCGAGCCGGAACCATCCTGACGTTATAGTCTGGGTAATCGTCCGATGGCTTGACACTCCCTTCAGCAGATGCGCCCTCTATCAGGGCCAGGTTCAGATTATACTCTCCCCGCACCGAACTCCTGTCCATGGTGAAGCCCTCGGCGGTTATGGTGTCTTCTCCACCCCTGCTGATCGACTTTTTCGCAGTGATCGTCTTCTGGTGCTTGGGGGAGAGGATGTCTATGCTGCCCAGCGGGCCTAAACTCTCGCTTATGACGAAGATGCTGTACAGTGGCACGCTTCCCATATTGGCCACGGTGCAGGTGATGCTGCTCGTGCCTCCGGGGGCTACGGCCGAGGGCGAGGCGCTTGCAAAGACCCGGATCGCCGTTGTGACCGTCATCGCCTCAACTGCCATCCGGTCGGACCAGACCTCGCCCTGGGAGTCTTCTCCAGCAACGGCGAACTGCAGGGTGCTGTTCTCCTCGATGAGCGGCCTTGCTTGGACCACTCTGAACTCTCCCGGCTCAAGATCGCCCAATGAGCTGAGCTTTGCGCCATCCAGGGTGAGGACCACCTCCCTCAATCGGTCCTGGCCGGAGTTGGTGACCAGACAGCTGATCTCTGCTTCGTCACCCGGTGCAGCCTCGATCCTTTCAGGCATGACTTTCAGGCTAATTCCAGGCTTGATGACCCTCAAGAGCACACTTCCATTGGCGGTGGTCTCAAAGCCGCGGCCATCCATTCCCCTGGCGGTGACATTGATCCAGGTGCTGTCATTCTTGCTGTAGATGGCGGCCATTCGTACCGATCTTCCTGGGAGCATCTGGGGCAAAATGCAGTCCGTTCCGTTCCCTTGCAGCGTGACATTGAACAGTGTTTCCTGGCCAGTGTTCTCCAGGATCCAGGTCACCTCTGCCGGCTCTCCGGGATATGTGGCCACTTGCGTGCTCTCGCTCTGAATCTCGAGCGATGAGTTCATCACTGCAATCGTCTGGCTCTGGCTGGAATAGACCTCTCCACCGACCTCGTCCCGGGCGGATACCATGACCTCATAAGGCAGGCTGTGGAGAATCGTCCTATTCTGTTGCACTGTCTTGGCCTCTCCTGCCGCGAGTGCAGGAATCCGGGCCACCTCTCCGAATCCATCATCGACCTTCAGGTCGGTCAGATTATCCTCACCGCTATTCTCGATCCGGATCAGGATGGAGGCGTTCTCCCCCCGGTGAACAAGCTCCGGAGCCTCCAGCAGGAGGTTGATCTGAGGGGAGATCATGCGGATATCGATGCTTGTGTTGTTGGTATAGATATTGCCCTTGCCATCCTTGGCGCTGGCCTCGGCCAGGAGGCGGGTGTTATTCTCGACCAGCAGAATGCCATCCAGCTCCAGCTCCTTGTGCGGAGTGAGAAAACCAGTGGATGCGAGCTTGCCCGCACAGGTGATGCGAACATCGGAGAGCTCATCCTGGCCAATGTTTGTGGCCAGGCATCGGTAGCTTATCGCCTCTCCTGCCAGGCAGGCCGATCTATTTACTGATATGTTCAGAGCTAAAGAAGTGGAGCTGGAGTTCTGGGGTATGGCTGGAATGACCGGCTCTGCTATTGGTACTTCCGCCTCAGCCGGAATGGCGCCACCGGCGGGAATGGACATGGAAAATAAAAGCGGATCGAATATCGTCTCTAGGCCGACATCCTCTGATGCATTCTTCTCTTGCTTTGTGGAGTTGTATTTGACCCGGCCCTGAATCTCCAGGCCGGTTGGATCCAGAGCGAAGACCGATAGCTTTTCCGCTCTGCCGCTTATGGACAGGACCTTCTTCTCCCCCGGGTCGAGCTCGGAGAGGGTGCCCAGGGATCTGTCCCGATCCGTCACCTTGATCCTATGAAGCTTTGTGATGCCGTTGTTCTCCAGGTGGACCTGGGATAGATTCGGGCTGGAGTTGACCACTGCCAGCAGGGAGACGTCTGAGGAAGCAATCCTCAACACCGGCTCAGAAGAACTGCTTTGAGGATCTTCTTTTTCGGTTCTTGCCGGGGAGCTGACAGAGGGATTCTCAATACCAGAATCCTGGTCAGAAGAGAGAGAAATGGAGGATTTAGTATCTTCTCCTGTGGGAAAAAGATAGAATATGGTCGGAACTAGAATAACCAGAAATATGGCGATGCCCATCATCATAGGGCTTGCCTTTGGACTACGCTTCCCCCTTGGTAGTCTGAGCTTGGAGCTCCTCCTCATCCAACTACTCCCTTATTGTATCTAATCTATCCCTTCAATAGATTGTGACTTTGGTTCCCTGCTAATTTATTATGATTATTTCCCTTTTGAGCATTTTTTATATTTCAATCTATAAATGGGTTTCGGATGTTTGGGCAAAAAAGGGGAATGCATGCATACTTTTAGATTTATAGCAGTGGAGATATATCACTATCAGCTGAACTTATACCGCTTCTATAACTATTTTTTCATTTTATTTAGTTTATAATTTTGGTTATTCTCGCGATGGCTCAAGCGTCATTGATGCCGCCCGAGAATGAGCAAGAGATACCGCAGCCATAGTGCTCACCAGATCCTCTCCATAGTGAAGGTGGCTGATGCAGCGGCAATCGCTAGAGCCAAATCCCTTGATGGGCACAAGACGCTCTCCTACCATTTCCGCTATACTGCATTCCAGATCTCGCGATGTCCTGGTTATGAACACCTCGACCAGTCCCGCCTGAGCGAGGAGATAATCTATATGCCATCTCCTGGTGTTTCTAGTGCCCCGCAATATCTCTATATGGCGATCCACCCTCCTGCAGCCCCCAGGCCCCCGGGCAGAGCCGGTATAAGCATAGCATCCGGGGGCAAAATCGATCTCACCCAGGGCCCCTATGCAGATCTTCTCCGCCTTTTCCAAAGAGAGGATGATGGTGTAGATTCCCAACTCATCACAGCCATATCTCATATGAATCCGTTTCCCATTATCGCTATTTGATACTAATGCTCTTTTGGAGGGATGATACGAGATTTATATCAAAGCAAGACTTTTCTAGGATGAGTAGCAAAGAGAAGCTCGGTGAATTGTGTGAGAACAGTATTAGCATTTGCATTGGTGCTGATGCTCTCCTCTCTGGCTATATCCGCGCCGGAGAGCAGTCAGCTTGGACCGTATGCCGTCACTTTGGATATGAATACCGAAATGCAGTATGAAGTGATACCGCTGGAGGCTGGAGAGTCTGATGCGGCTGCATTTTACGGCCTGCAGGTAGTAACAGACAACTCCACCTGGGCAAGGGTGGTCATAACCGAGTACAAGGAGCTTATAGATTCAACCATCGCTCCCCAAAAGACCATAACTGTCCTGAATGCCGCCGTTAACGGCTTCAATGTTACCAGTGTAGAAGACACGGTCATAGATGGAAAGGAAGGATATGTAGCCAGCGGAGTTCCCTTCCCGGGGATCACAAGCATTCCAGCCGATACCCAGCTCTTTGAGGCTGTGTACTGGCTTGACAGCGAGAAGTGCGAGTGCGGACCAGTCTCTGTAGGCACAACAAGTGTCGCTATATCCTCAACCTATCCAGAGGATGTGACCATGAACCTGATCAACAGCCTGAAGATAGTTAAGGGCGAGGCGGCAGCAGCAGTAGCGGGCGAGCAGGTTCTGCCTCCGGAATAAGCAATACGGATAGATAAATAATATCAAGATACGGCAAATAGAGAGTAAAAGCACTGGAATAGGCTTTGGGCCATTGGCTCATTGCCGATCCCTGATGCGATATGGGCAAAGGTAGGCTCACACGGCCTCCCCTTTGCCACTAAACAGATAATATTCCTTTTTCTGAGATCATTCGGGAAACTATTTATCCATCATGTCCTATTGTAAGCGGCGGCCTTATATGGTTGCGGGGTTCGCCAAGCTGGCCAAAGGCGCAGGACTTAAGATCCTGTCTCGCAGGAGTTCGCGGGTTCGAATCCCGTACCCCGCATTAAACCTTTTTCTGATGTCTTTAAGTCGGTTTTGTATCGCGAATATAGTTGAAATAGGTATTATGAGGCCACGTATGAATCTCAGCATATTGATTTTTCAACCTCATAATGGACACAATCGACTTCTATTCAATCAGCAAGCGTTTCCGCTATCGTTCTCATAGCATTCACAAATTTTAGTTCTCTAATATCATTTAGCATTTGTTTGAGTGAACTCAGGCCATCCGCCTCATGAATTATGAGAAGGTCATGCTCTCCGAATATATGATAGATATTCTTAATGCCATTTATCTCCTTGATCGTGCGATACGCATCCTTCTCTCGATCAGGCGTCACCTCGATCAATGACACTGCCAGGACCATTCTTTCACCTTCATCATTCCCTTCAAAAATTGTAAAGAGGCCTAGAATCCGAAGGCCTCTTTCATTATCTCAAAGATCCGGGTATTGTCTATCACGCCCTTGCTGACCTTTTCTGCCCCAGGGCCCGAGGCCATTATGGGAACGTCCACTGCTGTATGGGTGGCCTCCTCCATCTCCGTTATGAAATCATATCTGGGTCCCTGGGTCTTTGTAGTCCCAGAAGCAAACAGGGGATTGATGCCTCCTGCCTCATACACATCCAGATTCTCCGGCTGCAAGACCAGCCCACCGCATTCGTGATCTGCAGTTACAATCACCAGTGTCTCATTGTTCAATGAGGCAAAATCCGTTGCGACCTTCACTGCCTCGTCAAAGGCCAGGGTATCAGCGACGTTCTTGCTGATGTTCCTCTCATGCCCTGCATGATCGATCCTTCCTCCTTCAACCATAAGGAAGAAGCCCTTGGGATTACGGGAGAGGATGGAGATTGCCTTGCTGGTCATTTCAGCGAGGCTTGGATCCCTCTCCTCTCCCGAAAGCCTCTCCAGATCGTACTGCATATGAGAGCTATCGAACAGTCCCAAAAGCCTATCTGTGGTGTTGGAATCTA
>NZ_DAKC01000023.1:0-11470 GCF_002496465.1 Methanosaeta sp. UBA356
CACTTTTTCATTATGCTCTGCCCGTTCCTTTGCCAGTTCATCTCTCTTCTCAGATTGGCTCTCCTGCATCTCATTTGCCTTTGCAGGTGTCGAGCTTGCCTCCCCAGCGGCCATAACCCGGGCATCGATATCGTTTGGTGTGTCTGCTTTGACCGTTGTCCCGGTCTCTGTCGTCTCTGGCTTGGCCGGTGTCTCCGCTTTGGCCGTTGCTTTAGCCTCCGCAGATGTTTCAATCTCTGCCGGCGTCTCTTCATTTGCCTGCTTTCCGGCCTTTTCGTCCTCGTCCGCCTTTATCGCTCCCTCATCAGAGCTTTTTTCTGGCAATTGACTTATGGATGTCTGATTTTTGGCAGTAGCATTTGCGCTCTCATTATCCGGGACGGCTGCTTTCTCTTCCTTCTCCGACGAGGACTTTGAACGGGATGAGCTTGAAGAGCCTGATGAGCTATGGCTTTTCTTGCTGCTGGTTGATGAGCTGGTCTTCTTTGCAGAAGCGATGGAGCCTGTCGCCTGCCCAGTTGCGGAGCTGGTTTGGGACGAATCAAGCTCCCTGCTCGCATTTCCATTTTCATCTTTGCCTGTTGAATTCGAGGTCGATTGGCTGCTCATCGCCTTATCTGGGGATGCATTGGCATCAAGAGCACTCAAAGCATTCTCCTGTCCTCCATCATCCGTAGCGCCACCGCTTGCTTTTTTGTCGCCCCAAAGAGCTGGGAATATGATGCCCTTGCCGCCCTGAATGCTCATATTATCGTAATCGATGCCAAAAGAGAAGATATCCGAAATCAGAAAAGCGGCTGTGCCAGTCAGTGACATCAGTGTGAGTATCAAAATAAGATTGTATATTCTGGGATGCTTTCCCTTCAATCTATCTTTAGCCAGACTGTAATAGGTGGTTCTCGATCCCATAAAGTCCTTCATACTTAATCAGATATTTTCTAAAGTTTATAACTCTTGCGATTGAATATTCCATTAATTTACGAAGTCTCTCGATTGATATATCATTCTACTTGATTACTGATGAGTATAAATAATTTATGTTCGCCATTGCACTGGATAGAGCGGCTCATTCCAATAAGTATTTTCTTAGGTAAATTATATATACTGTTATTAACCGAATACTCTCATTGAAGGTGAGTAATATGAAAAAGATCATCTGCAAAAACTGCGGAGTGGTAAACGAGATCTCCGATGGAGCTTTAGACGATGGCGATGATTGGCTGGAATGCACCCTCCCTGAGGGCTTTGAATGGATCCTGCCTGCGGGGAAGATAACTCCGATAGTAGGCGAGCCCCTCTACATCTCCGGCTTTGGCGAGCACCTCTCCCGCCAAGCCTACCGGGACAAATACGACATCGATCCGGAGATAGCCTATCAACTCATGCGCGGGAGCAGTCGCGTTCGAACTGCCGCTATGGCATATGCCGGCAAGCAGAGGGTCGCAGCAACGGTCAGTTCAAAGAGAAGATCAGAGAGCTGGCTTGATGAAGACGACTGGACCTCTTGAAAGGATATGTATACTGGGCCCATAACAGGTAGAATATATGGCCATCTGCAGCTGCCAGGAGCCTCTGGCAATCGCTCACGACAGCTATAATAATTAAAAATCGCCCATAATGGCCATAATGGCTCATAGTATTCGTTTTTGCGGGGCAAAACACCTTTTCTCTGGCAAAGAATCGCCTGGTCAGTCAGGTTTCCGTTTTATCTCCAAGCTTCCCTCAGTCATCAATTTTAGGGTGAATGATTAAGTGATTATTATGTATTTCAGGCACAATTGAGCATAATTGATAATTAAGGCACCATATCATCCTTATTCATCATCCGATATGGATCGGCCCGAATTGAGCCCATTTCCTGAGATAGATTCAAATATAAATGTATGGCAGTCTCAACCCTGCATTACCTGTGGCCTGGATCTACTGCTCTGGACCATGAAGTTGGGATGCGCCGAGGAATGTGCATGAAAGAAACGCTTGAGGAGATAGGAACGCGACTTCGTGAGCTGAGAGAGCTGAACCGAGTATCGCCCGAAGAGATGGCAGAGCACCTGAATGTGGCAGTTGACACGTACAACTGCTATGAGGACGGTATGCTGGACATCCCGGCCAGCATTCTCATAGGCATTGCGCGACGGCTGAACGTGGATACAGGCCTGCTCCTAACCGGCGAGGAGTCCAAGATGAGCATCTTCGCCATAACCCGTAAGGGCGAGGGTGTGGAGGTGGAGCGCAGAAAGCAGTATCATTATCAGAGCCTGGCCAGAAAGTTCGCCAATAAGAAGGCTGAGCCTTTTATCGTCACCATAGATCCCAAGAAAGAGAGCCAATCACATCCGGTCCACTCGCTATACAGCCACCCAGGCCAGGAGTTCGAGTATGTTCTTGAGGGCACACTAAAGATCACCATCAATGAGAACGAGGTCATTCTCAATGAAGGGGACTCGATATTCTTTGATTCAACATATGACCATGTCATGGAAGCTTTAAGTGATAAGCCGGTGAAGCTTTTGGCCGTGGTCATGTAAACCCGTTACAGAGGATTAAAAATGACATCTTTATTGCCTAGGTATGTCTCGCGATTGGATTTCAAATCATACGATGACTTCAGAGAGAACCTGAAGATCCTCGTCCCAGAGAACTTCAATTTCGCTTATGACGTCGTCGACGTTTATGCCGCTGAATGTCCTGATAAATGTGCACTCGTCTGGTGTAACGATCATGGCGAGGCGAAGACCATCAGCTTCAAAGAGCTGAAGAAATTAAGCGACAAAGCAGCCAACCTCTTTCAGGGCTTTGGAATAAAGAAGGGCGATACGGCGATGCTCACCCTCAAGAGCCGCTGGGAGTTCTGGGTGTGTATGGTGGGCTTGAACAAGCTCGGCGCAATCTCCATCCCTTCCACCCATATGCTGAAAGCCAAAGACTTCCTTTATCGCATCAAAAAAGCAGATCTGAAGCTGATCGTCTGCATCGGTGAGAACGGCGTTCCTGCAGAGTTCGATGCCGCCCACAGAGAGGCGGGAGAGGTCCCCCTGGTCAAAGCCCTGGTTGGAAGCCGGGATCTGAATCGAGAGGGCTGGATCAACTTCGATCTGGAGCTGGAACGGGCAAGTGAAACTTTCGTTCGGCCTAAAGGAGATCAGGCGACTAAAAACGATGACATACTTCTGGCATACTTCACCTCCGGCACCACCGGCTATCCGAAGCTGGTCAAGCACGATCAGACCTATCCACTGGGCCATATCCTCACCGCCAAGTTCTGGCAGAATGTAGAGGATGACGGATTGCATTACACAGTTGCCGATACCGGCTGGGCCAAATGCGCCTGGGGCAAGATATTCGGCCAATGGATAGCAGGATCGGCCGTCTTCGTCTATGATTACGACCGCTTCGATGCTGGAAGGATGATGGATGAGATGGGCAAATACGGCGTGACCACCTTCTGCGCCCCGCCCACCATCTTCAGGTTCATGATCAAGAGCGATATGTCTCGCTACGACTTCTCCCGCCTCAAGTATGCAGTCACAGCAGGCGAGCCCCTCAACCCTTCGGTATATGAGAGCTTCCTTGAGACCACCGGCCTGCGGCTGATGGAGGGATACGGCCAGACGGAGACCGTGGTCTGCATCTCCAACTATCCCTGGATGGAGGCCAAACCAGGATCCATGGGAAAGCCAGCAGCAGGATACGATATCCTCCTGGTGGGAAAGAACGACAAGATCTGCGAGGTGGGCGAGGAAGGGGAGATTGTGATCAGGACGGATAAAGGAAAGCCGGTGGGCCTTTTCACCGACTACCATATGGACCCGGACAAGACCCAGAACACCTGGCACGATGACTATTATCATACCGGAGATACCGCCTGGCGAGACGAGGATGGATACTTCTGGTTCATCGGCCGGACGGACGATATGATTAAGAGCTCCGGCTACCGGGTGGGGCCCTTTGAGGTCGAGTCGGCTCTCATGTCCCATCCCGCCGTCCTGGAGGTGGCAATCACCGGAGTGCCCGACCCCATCCGCGGTCAGGTGGTCAAGGCTACGGTGGTTCTCACCCGGGGATTCAGCCCCTCCGAGGAGCTGAAACGAGAGCTGCAAGACCACGTTAAAAAGGTGACAGCGCCCTACAAATACCCCCGAATAGTTGAGTTCGTGGATGAGCTTCCCAAGACCATCAGCGGCAAGATCCGTAGGGTGGAGATCCGGGATAAGGACAAGCCCTATCCGGTGATCAATTCCCTGGAATGCAAAGCATGCGAGAGGTGTGTTGAGGCCTGTCCGGTAGGGGTGCTGAAGATGGGCAGTGAGCTGAACGTCCGCGGCTACAACTATGTGTTATACTCAGGAGACGGATGCATAGGCTGCGCAGCCTGCTACTACACATGCCCCGAGCCGCTGGCAATTGAGGTCCATGTGCCTCAGAAAGAGAAGTCTGTGGAGGAGAGCTGAAAATGGCATCTGGATTAATGGCGGGGAACAGTGCAGTGATCGTGGGAGCGCTCTATGCAGGATGCGACTGCTTCTTCGGCTATCCCATAACTCCGGCCAGCGAGATACTGCAGGAGGCCTCCAAATTCTTCCCTCTGGTAGGCCGCAAGTTCGTCCAGGCGGAATCGGAGGAAGCAGCGATCAATATGGTCTATGGGGCTGCGACTGCCGGCCACCGGGTGCTGGCCGCCAGCTCCGGTCCGGGAATGAGCCTGAAGCAGGAGGGAATAACATACATCGCTGGAGCGCAGCTGCCCTGCGTTATCGTGGACATCTGCCGGGCGGGGCCGGGCTTGGGCAACATCGGTCCAGAGCAGTCCGACTACAATCAGGCCTGTAAGGGAGGAGGCCACGGCTGCTACCACAACATTGTCCTCGCTCCAGCCAGCGTGCAGGAGATGTGCGACTTCACTCGCAAGGGCTTCGACCTGGCCTTCAAGTACAGAAATCCGGTGATCATCCTGGCGGACGGAGTTCTGGGGCATATGGTCGAGCCCCTCCAGTTTCCCCAGGAGGCAATAGAGCATACCATTGATACCACCTGGGCGGTGGCAGGCAGGGCGGAGACCAGAGGAAATCTGGTTACATCCATCTCTTTGGACTTCGGCGACCTGGAGAAGCATAACCTGATCTTGCAGGAGAAGTACCGCCAGGTGGAGGAGAACGAGGTTTTGTGGGATGGATACCGGCTGGAGGATGCGGATGTGGTCTTAGTCTCCTACGGCATCAGCAGCCGGATCGCCCGATCGGCGGTGGACAGTGCCAGAAAGGAGGGAATCCGGGCGGGGCTCTTCCGGCCCATAACCCTCTATCCATTCCCCACGGAGCAGATCGCCAAGCTTGCCGATAGGGGCTGCAAGTTCATATCGGTGGAGATGAGCAACGGCCAGATGCGAGATGATATTCGCCTTGCCAGCGGCTGCCGGCCGGTGGAGCTTGTCTGCCGTTACGGAGGAAATCTGATCAACATCGACGAGATCATGGATAAAATCAGGGAGGTGGCATAAATGGCGGCAAAAGAGAAGCTGTTTGGCGGGCATCCGGGAATGTACGACGTCTTCCCGCGCAAGGGTGGGTCTGCTCCTACCGCCACTCATTACTGTCCGGGCTGCGGGCATGGCATACTGCATAAGCTGATCGGCGAGGCCATGGCCGACCTGGGAATTCAGGACCGGTGCGTTGTGATCAGTCCCGTGGGGTGTGCTGTATTCGCTTACTATTATCTGGATTCGGGACACGTGCAGGCCGCTCACGGCAGGGCTCCAGCCATAGCCACAGGCATCTCCCGGGCAGAGGATGATGCCATAGTCATCTCCTATCAGGGGGACGGAGATCTGGCCTCCATCGGCCTGAACGAGACCATCCAGGCGGCCAACCGGGGGGAGAAGCTGGCGGTCTTCTTCGTCAATAACACCGTCTACGGCATGACCGGCGGCCAGATGGCTCCCACCACACTGATCGGCGAGATCACATCCACCACCCCCCAGGGGCGCGACCCCCAGGAGCAGGGCTATCCCATTCATATCTGCGAGATACTGGATACCCTCAGCGCCCCGGTATTCATCGAGAGGGCGAGCCTCTCGGATATCGAGCACATTCGCAAGGCCAGGAGGGCGGTGAGACGGGCGCTGGAGGTTCAGCGCGATAAAAAAGGCTATGCCTTTGTGGAGCTCCTCAGCCCCTGTCCCACCATTCTGAGGATGGATGCCCGGGGATGCGCCCGGTTCATCAACGAGCAGATGGAAAAGGAGTTTCCTTTGAAGAGGTTCCGTGACAGGTCAGCTGAAGCAGAGCCCATCGTCAGGCCGAACAGCGACTACACCCTGCAGTCCCTGGACAGGATCTTCGGCTGCGAGGATAATGTATGCGTTCAGTTCGAGCACGATCCGGAGTTCGTGCCCAAAGGGGTGAAGATCGCTGGGTTCGGCGGGCAGGGGGTGCTCAGCATGGGGCTGGCCCTGGCCCAGGCGGCCTTCGGATGCGGTCGGTTCGTCTCCTGGTATCCGGATTACGGGCCCGAGCAGAGGGGCGGGACATCCAACTGCTCGGTGATCATCTCAGGAGTGCCCATCGGCTCGCCGGCGGTGGACCATCCCGATGTGCTGGTGGCTTTCAACCGCCCATCTCTGGAAAAGTTCGCCCCTACGGTCAAGAAAGGGGGGGTGATCTTATACGACTCTCTGGCCGGCCAGTTTCAGGCTCCGGAAGGAGTAAAAGCCATATCCGTGCCTGCAACTGAGATCGCTGCGGACAAGGGGGCCAGTATGGCCGCCAACACGGCCATGCTGGGGGCCTTGATGCAGGCCGGAAAACTGGGTCTGCCGAAAGATGCCTATGGGAACGCCTTCCGCGTTACCTTTGCCAAGAAGCCCAAGCTCATACCCAAGAACCTGGAGATCATGGAGGCGGGAGCGCAGGCAGTCAAGGTGCTGGAGATGGCTGCGAGAAAGTAAGCAATGCTTTGAGGAAGGTAGAAGAGATCCACTTAATGGGCTGGTGGATTTCATTCTCTTTTTTTGATGGGGCAAAAAGACTCTTTCATGATCGTCATATTAATCTCAAAAGAGGTGAATGTCATACTCAAGCAAAGGATGTCATCTCTATGTCTGAGCTGGAAGAAATAATCAAAGAGCTGCCTCCTGATTTACATCAAGAGGTTGTCGATTTCGCAAGGTTCCTGATGGAGAAACGAGGCCCAAAGCGGAAAGGTCGGATGAAGCTGGAGTGGAGGGGCGCTTTGCAGGATATGAAAGATGAGTACACATCAGTAGATCTCCAGCACAAGATTCTGGAGTGGAGAGGGGATTGATGTACCTGCTGGATACCAATATTCTACTGGAACTGCTACTTAACCAAAAGAAAGCGGATGAGGTAGAACGGCTTCTTTTGGAAACACCTCCCGAGATGCTCTCCGTATCGGAGTTCACAATAGATTCAATTGGTGTTATTTTGATACGTCGCATCATGCATGATATCTTCCTAAAAGCGGTGGACGATATGCTCTTGGTGGGAGGTATTCGGCTAATGCGGATCGGCCCAGAAGATATGCAAAGAGTTGTTCTGGCATCAAGAAGATTCAAACTCGATTATGATGATGCTTATCAATATGCTCTGGCGGAAAAATATAATTTAATCATTGTGAGTTTTGATAGCGATTTTGACAGAACAGAGCGAGGAAAGTTAAAGCCTTCTGATATTAGATAATGGGGTCGGCAGTGAGGCGATCAGCTCCCGCGGATTGATCCACGGTCATCGGGCTGCCCAGAGCCATGGAGGCAAAGACCAGCACCATGAAGAGATTTCCCAGAATCGAGCTGGTGAGGAAAGCCAAGACCAGCTGGATCTGCCCGGCGCGGATGGCGGAAAGGATGATTATCAGGAAGAGCTGGAGCAGTAGCAGTCCGCATTGGATAGTCTTCAAGACATTGGCTTTGAGGCTAGGATTTTGCTCTCAGGGCAAACCGGATCCTCTGCAGGGCAGTGGCATTGGCCAGTAATGCGGTCAAAGCTATGACCGCCATCAGCCACTGGATGTCAAACAGGCCCAGAAACATCCCGAAATAGAGCAGCATGAGCCTCTCCAGCCTCTCGAGGAGACCTCCCATCCTCTTCAGCTCCCCCGGGTCTTTCACAATCCCCCGGTGGTCGGCATAGGCCCGGACAAAGCTGGTCATGAGCCCGCCAAATATCAGGAGCACTATCCAGACCTCATTGGGAAGGCCAAAAAACTCCCCTCGTCCAATATAAATGAGCAGTCCCAGGTAGAGCATCAGCTCCACATACCTGTCAACCACCCCATCGATATAGGCCCCTTTGTCGCTGACCTGATTGGTGACCCGGGCAACCGTCCCGTCCACGATATCGATGAAGGCAGATAGGGCGAACATGGCCAGGCCCAGGGCGAGCTGGTGCATGACCAGGGCCACCAGGCCTGCCAGTGCCGGCACCAGGGAGATTAGGGTCCAGGCATTGGGACTGAGTCCTATTGCTGCCAGGCCTCCTGCCAGGCGGTCGGTCTTCTCCGATCGAAGGGTGGCTTTGAGCATGTCTTTTTCTTCCTCTTTTCCTCTTTGCTCTCACAGGCTCTTGATGAATATCTCCATCCGGTCCAGCGCCTCTATCAGCTCCTCTCTGCTGGTGGCATAGCTGCAGCGCAAAAATCCCTCTCCGCTCTCGCCGAAGACATTGCCCGGGACTACCGCCACCTTCTGCTCGTATAATAGCCTTTCCGCAAACTCCTCTGAGGAGAGGCCAAACCTCTGGACTGAGGGGAAGGCATAAAATGCCCCCTTGGGCTCGAAGCAGTCCAGGCCAATGCGGTTTAATCCTGAGACGAAAAGGCGCCTGCGCAGGTCATACTCATGCCTCATGTGCAGCATCTCGTCCTTGCCCGATTGCATGGCTTCGAGGGCTGCCACCTGAGCCATGGTGGGGGCACAGAGCATGGTGTATTGATGGATCTTGGTCATCGCACCGACCAGCGCCGGGTCTCCCATCGCATAGCCTATCCGCCAGCCAGTCATGGCATGCGACTTGGAGAGGCCATTCAAGATGAGGGTCCTCTCCTTCATACCCTCCAGCTGGGCGAAGCTGATATGGCTTTTGGAATAGGTTAATTCTGCATAGACCTCATCGGATATCACTATCAGGTCGTTTTCCACCACCACATCAGCCAGGTCCTCCAGGTCCGAGCGGGTCATTATAGCTCCGGTGGGGTTGTTGGGATAGCTCAAGAGAAGGCTGCGGGTCTTCTCGGTCACTCTTCTGGCGACATCCTCCGCCTGGACTCGAAACTCATTCTCCAGCCGGGTGGGGACCGTCTTTGGCACTCCACCGGCCAGGATGATGTCCGGAGTATAAGCCACATAACAGGGCTCGGGAACCACCGCTTCCTCGCCGGGGTTCAGAGTCGCCCGGAAGGCCAGGTCCACCGCCTCGCTCACTCCAGTGGTGATGAGGATCTCCTCATTGCAGTCGAAGTCGATCCCCATATCCCTGCTGACCTCCTGACAGATGGCCTCCCTCAACTCGGGCATGCCTTTATTGGAGGTGTAATGGGTGTTTCCCAGTTCCAGTGAGTAGATGCAGGCCTCGCGCACATGCCAGGGCGTGACGAAGTCTGGCTCGCCCACTCCCAGGGAGATCGCACCTTTCATCTCGCTTACCAGGTCGAAGAACTTGCGTATCCCGGAGGGAGGCATATCCCTTACCGACTGATTGATGTGATCTTTTGCATTCCAGGGGAGGACATTCTTGAGGCGCTGCTTTTTTGTCTGCTGCTTCATGGAGTTATCACCAGTCTCTCGGGCTTGGGCTGCTCAGTGAGGATAGCCCCATGCTCCTTATAGCTCTTGAGTATGAAATGGGTGCAGGTGGACTGGACACCATCCAGGGGGGCGATCTTCTCCGCCACAAAATAGGCGATATCCTTCATGGATTTGCCCCGCACGGTAACGGACAGGTCGTGGCCTCCGGAGATCAGCCGCACTGACTCCACCTCCGAGAACCTGGCGATCCTCTCTGCCACTGCATCGTAGCCCGTCTTTCTCTGCAGAGCTACCTTCAGCTCCAGGACGGCGAAGACGACGCTCTGGTCGAGCTTCTCCCAGTTGATCAGAGTGATGTATTTCCTTATTATGCCTGCATCCTCCATCTCTTTGATCTCCCGGGCCACCTCCTCCTCGGATTTGCCCAGCAGCGCTGCGATCTCGGAAGGTGTTGCCTTGGCGTTTTCGTAAAGGATCTCCAAAATCTCGTGCATGAAATTCTATCTTTTCCCTCTCTATTCAATTATAGGCTTTGCGCTTGCGGCCATAATAGGGATAATCATATACTATCGAAAGTTATTAATACTCATATTACAACTGTATTAATATGAAACAAATGAAATGCCCTAAATGCCATTACGCATGGGAGACGCGGGTGAGCCGACCTAAGGCCTGTCCCAGGTGCAAGACCAGACTGGATGTGAGAAGGACGAAGAAGGCATAAGTGGATATTTCTGCCCAATATCGATATCCCTGGATTGAAAGGCGGCTCGCAAAATTTGGGCCAAGCCTATCTATTTTATCCAGGGGAAGGATAGGGCCCCTCTGATCGGAAGGGGAAATCAGGATCGATTGTTTTTCCTTGTCTTCTTAATTATTTTAGGATTAAATCCTTATTTGCTCCACTCCAAAAATTTCAAAGAAAAGCCCCGAGCGTGATTCGAACACGCGACCTATTGATTACAAGTCAATCGCTCTGGACCAGCTGAGCTACCGAGGCACACCTCTCGGTTGTTTTTCATCATCACTTAAAGGCTTTGCTCCTCTGGGATCCAGATCGATCCGATCTCTCTTTATCCAGCTTCTCCAGGCTGCGCAACAGGGAATACTTCGTTCCCGGATGGCGGGAGTCAAAGCGGCAGAGCTCTTGCCTTGCCTCTTTATGCAGCTCGTCCTCTAATCTCATCTCGGCAAAGCACAGACCATGCTGGAGGGCATAGAGCCGGACCTCCTTGCCGGGTATTCGCCGCAATGGCTGGATGGTGGGGATCATTCCCTGCTCATATCCCTCCGGCCTCGTCTCCTGCCGTCCATATTGCAGCCCACAGATATTCCCCTCCAGATAGCTTATGAATACCTCCGTGGCCATATCGTCCAGGTCATGGCCGGTGGCAATAGCGTTCGCTCCCATCTCCCTCGCGAGTCCGGTCATCATCCTCATCTTTTGAGCAAAGCTGATTGGATCTGGGGCTGGATCGCTCGCCACCCTATCATTCAGGAGCGATACAGGCAGAGCTTTGATGGACACGCGCAGCCCTAGCTGCTGGGAGGCGATCCTGGCCGCCTTCGCGCCAGGGCCGTGGTCATCGAGGATCAGGAGGGCGAGGTCGATATCCCTTCGCCTCGCGAACAGGTCCTTTATGATATTGGCCATAACTGCGCTGCCCTTTCCTCCATCCATGGCCAGAGCCAGTCTCAGGCCGTGGGCAAAGA
>NZ_DAKC01000023.1:11718-13236 GCF_002496465.1 Methanosaeta sp. UBA356
GATTGGCATAGATGCATTCCTGAGTACTTCTGATAGATTACGGCAGGCATAGGACACTTGCAGCATCTGGTCATTTCATCCCCCTTTGATCATGCTATCTTGAACCTGAGCAATGCCGCCACTCCGCCCAAAGAGGCCAGCCTATCCCCGGGCTCAAACTCAGAGCTGAATATGATCACCTTGCCGCGGGAATTGCCTACCTGGCGCATGATATCGTCCACATCATCCCGGCGGGCGAGTTCATCCAAGACCAGCAGGCTCTCTATGGCTCCGTAATTCATCGCCTTCTGCACCTCGGCGATGCCGTAGGCCGCTTTGCCGTCCGTAGCGATCTCCCTGAATAGCTCCTCGATCAGCTTTGCTTCCCTGGCTATGCGGCTGGACTCAAGGACGCTTTTCACCGCTCCCCGGCGGAGCACCTCCTGGAAGCCCGATCTGCCAATTGAGGAAGCATCGTCCATGGCGATCCTCTTCGCCAGGTCGGGGTGAGAGGAGTCTATCACCTTCTTCAGGTCGTCCTTGGCAAATCCCGGGCCAGCGAGGATCACGTCCGCTCCCTCCTGGGCGGCGTTATCTATGGCCTCGGCCACCCCTCTCATAAACGAGGCCCGGGTGTCCTCGCCGCTCCCTTTGCCGCTGCTCATGCGAATCTCTGCTGCCATCTGCACCCCGAACTGGCGGAGAAGGCCTATGGTGGCCTCTCCCTCCTCCACCAGGGCCAGCACCACCTTGGGCCGTTGCGATTCTTTCACCGCATCATCGATTCGTGCCAAGAGGTCTGGCCTCCAGTGATATTTGAGTATGGACAGGTCCGTTCCCACCTCGATATTCAGGGTGTGGTACGATCCCACATCCATGCCCGATACTATGCGTCCATGCAGCCGCAGCCAGTTGGAGTACATGTGAAACTCTACATCTTCTATCTTGACGCCCAGGCGTACCGTCTTTCTCTCCATCTTCTCCGGCCTGGCCTTGTCAGCAATCGCTGGAACCTTTCTCTGGCTCAGGGCGAATACCAGGTCTCCCCTCTCCACTAAGTGGCGCAGGTGCCACAGGTCATCCAGGGACTCGGGAAGAAGGGCGATCTCGCCCTCCTCGCCACGCAAATCTCTCTTCAGGACGCGCATGAGATATCCTCTCTAATCAAAAGGCTTAAATCATTGTGCATCCAGGGTGGTGGTCGAGCCGCCATAACTCAGATGGTAGAGTGTCTGGCTGTTAATTGAATAAGCAGCAACCAGAATGTCACAGGTTCGAGCCCTGTTGGCGGCGCATTCCTCTGGGCCTGTAGCTTAGTCCGGTTAGAGCGCTCGGCTCATAACCGAGTGGCCGCCGGTTCAAATCCGGCCAGGCCCATGCTGGCAACTATAGCCATCTTGGCCTTTCCTGAATTTCATATCTTTGAAAAGCCGAAAAAATTGGTGATGAGGGATATAGCGCGTCTCAGCTCAGGGCTTTGGCTGCGCTCTTCCAGGCGGCGATCTTCTTCTCGGACAGGCCGGTCTTGGCGGCGAGGCT
>NZ_DAKC01000023.1:13533-16089 GCF_002496465.1 Methanosaeta sp. UBA356
GCTGGCCTTCTTGGCAGCTTTGGCCCCTGATCCCCTGACCGTCTTCTTTGCCGGCCGCGCTTTTGCCCCTTTTCCTTCCCCGCTCTCCTTGCCCTCCGCCAACTCCAGAGCCTTCTTCGCCTGCCAGTCCAAGAAGTTGCAGTGGGGGCAGCCCAGATCCCAGGGCCTCTTGCCCTTGTTTATGATGCGGATATGAAACATGCCGTGCTTCTCGCAGACCTTATCCGTTACCACTACTGCCCCCGACCTGGGGAGCGGGAGGGTGAATCTGCATTCCGGATAGCCGGAGCAGCCGATAAAGCGCGATCCCCGGTGGCCGCGCCTGATTATCAGCTCGGAATTGCACTTCTCGCAGGTCCCCACGATCTTGTCTGTCCTCAGGCCGTCCTTGAGCGACTGGCCTATGTCCTCTTGGTTGCAGCTCAGCTCGTCGAAGACACTGGTGAGCATGACCCTTGACTCCTCTATCACCTCATCCTCCTTGATCTTCTGCTCGGAGATCTGGGTCATGTCCTTCTCCAGGGTCTGGGTCATCTCCGGTTTGGTGATGGTGGGAGCGTACTTCTGCAGGGTGTCCACCACGGCATAAGCGGTGTTTGTGGGCCGCATGGGATTGCCCTGCACATAAGCGCGGGCATAGAGCTTGCTGATGATATCATGGCGGGTGGACTTGGTCCCCAGGCCCAGCTCGTCCATCAGCTTGATCAGCTTTCCCTGGCCGTATCTGGCCGGTGGCTGGGTCTCTTTGGCCTCGACGCTGTGGCCCAAGACCCGGAGGCGTTCGCCCTCTTTCAGGGCGGGCAGGATGCGCTCTTCTGCTTTGCTGTAGGGATAGTAGTACCTCCATCCCGGTTCCACCAGCCGCGCTCCGTTTGCCCGGAAGGGCTCGGGGCCGATGTCCACCTTGAGGCTGGTGGCATCCCAGACACAGGATTCGGCTAAGGTGGCGAAGAAGCGGCGCACCACCAGCTCATATATCTTCCACTGCTCCTCCTTCAGCTCGCTCTTATTGACAGGAGCGGTGGGGTAGATAGGAGGATGATCTGTGGTCGACCTCTTGCCCCGGGTGGGCACCATCTTTCCTCCGAGGAGCTTTTCCGCTTCTTTGGAGAATTCGCCCTTGAGGAACAGACGGGTGAGGGCGACCAGGTCGATGGATGGGGGATAGACGGTATTGTCCGTCCTGGGGTAGGATATGAATCCGTTGACGTAGAGCCATTCGGCTATCCGCATGGCGTTGGCCGCTGAAAAGCCGATTCCACTGGCTGCGGAGATGAAGCTGGTGGTGTCAAAGGGTGCTGGGGGCTTCTCGACGCGCGGCTTTGTCTGGATGGAGCGGATGATGCCCACCGGGCCCAGACGGGCCACGATAGAATCAACCTCATCCTTCTCCCAGATGCGGCCCCGGGCATGCTGGACGCGCAGATCACGTTCCAGGTCAGCATATATCTCCCAGTATGGCTTGGGGACAAAGGACTGGATCTCCTTCTCTCGATCGACGATCAGGGCCAGGGTGGGTGATTGGACCCTCCCCACGGAGAGAAACTCTTTGCCCAGACGGCCGGAGGTGAGAGATATATATCGGGTTAAGGCTGCTCCCCAGACCAGGTCTATGATCTGTCTGGCCTCTCCAGAGGCTGCCAGGTCGTAGTCCACCTTGCCGGCGTTCTTGAAGGCCTTGAGGATCTCATCCTTGACGATGGCGCTGTAGCGGACCCGGTCCTCCCTAAGGCGAGGGTTTGCCTCCTTTGCGATCTTCAGGGCTTCCACTCCGATGAGCTCTCCCTCCCGATCGTAGTCCGTGGCCACAGTGATGCGATCGGCTTCCTTTCCCAGGGAGCGCAGGGCATTGACGATCTTGTCATTGATGGGACGGACGACTATCTCCGCCCTGATCAGTTCTTTGCAATCCACCTTCTGCCAGTTGTTGTATCCAGGAGGATAGTCCACTCCCACGATGTGGCCGGATAGGCCCATCACCACCTTATCATCGAACTTGAAGGCCTCAACCCCACCTATCCGGTAAGGTCGGGGCTTATCCCCCGACAGGATTTGGGCAATCCTTTTTGCAGCATCGTGCTTCTCCGCTATTATGAGATGCATTCCTCAAAGGCAAAACATGGCATCGATTTAAATTTTTCTGTAAAAAAAATCGCTCCGATCGGTCAATCGTTCTCACCAGGTGGGCTATTATTCCTATCATTCTGAATCTGAGATTTTCGTAGTCTGGTATTCTGTATATTATTTAATAATGAAGTTTATTGGTCCAACTGACACGATTATTCTACAAATTTTAACTTTTATTATTTCGATATACCTCAATAAAATCGCTTTTGACCGGCGGTATACTCTCTCATGAAGATCAATTCGAATACCTATGTGAAATTGAACTTAGATCAATTATTTTAAAAGCATATATCTATTTATCGATAGCTGAAATAATATTCCTTCATCGGATCACCACTACCAGCAATCGCGATACAAGAAAAGAGGAAAGGTTTCCTTTGAATGCCGTGGAGGGGCCACATGTCAAGAAGCATAGAATTGCACAATTAA
>NZ_DAKC01000023.1:16363-21417 GCF_002496465.1 Methanosaeta sp. UBA356
CCACGCAAAACCTTTAAGTATCAATGATGCAATGGGGAAAAAGGCGGGAGATTGTAACGAACTGCGAGGATGCTGGGTATGATACCTTTTAGACTTGGCGGTCATGCCATCGCTCCAGTATCATCCTTCGTTTCGGTCTTGCTGCTAAAAAGGTAAAGGAGGATAAAGAACGTGTCTGATAAGATAGACCTATATAGCGACCGCGGAGTTCTTTTGAAGAGCGACGTCGACCTGAGCGCCGTCAGCCCTCTCAAGAACGCGGCCATGCAGAGACTTATTTCTCTCACAAAGCGAACTGTAGCCGTCAATCTGGCCGGCGTCGAAGGTGCCTTGAAGACTGGAAAGGTAGCCGGAGGCCGCAGGCAGATCAAGGGACGGGAGCTCAATTACGATGTTGTTGCCAATGCTGGTGCCCTGGCTGAGAAGATCAAATCCCTGCTCCAGGTTGCCCCCGGCGATGACACCAATGTGCAGATTCTGGGTGGCGGCAAGCAGTTGCTCGTCCAGGTCCCTACAGCAAGGGTTAACGCTGCATCGGAATTCGTTGTTGGATTGACTGGAGCAGCAGCAGCCACAACCGAGGCCCTCATACAGCAGTTCAAAGCCACACTTATTGAAGCGCCCATGATCCATGCCTCCGTCTGGGGCGAGTACCCGCAGACTGTGGGCATGTCTGGCGGAAACGTTGCATCCGTTCTTAACATCCCCCAGAATGACGAAGGTCTGGGATTCGCACTCAGGAACGTCATGGCAAACCACCTGGCAATGATCACCAAGAGGAACGCCATGAACGCTGCCGCTCTTGCCTCTATATACGAGCAGATCGGCGAGATGGAGATGGGCAATGCCATGGGCATATTCGAGCGCCACCAGCTCCTGGGCATGGCATACCAGGGCCTGAACGCCAACAACATGGTCTATGAGACCGTCAAGGCCAATGGCAAGACTGGAACCATCGGCACAGTGGTGCAGAGCATAGTGGGCAAGGCCATTGAGGACAAGGTCATCAAGGCCGGCAAGAAGCTGCCCTCTGGCTATGTACTCTATGAAGCAAACGATGTCTCCAAGTGGAACGCCTACGCCGCAGCAGGCGTCCTGGCAGCCACCATGGTCAACTGCGGCTCCCTGAGAGGCGCCCAGGCTGTGTCCTCGACACTGCTTTACTTCAACGATATCATTGAGAAAGAGACCGCCTTGCCCGGATGCGACTTCGGCAGGGTAATGGGAACGGCCGTCGGCTTCTCGTTCTTCAGCCACTCTATCTACGGCGGCGGCGGCCCCGGTGTATTCAACGGCAACCACGTGGTAACCAGGCACTCCAGAGGATTTGCCATACCCTGCGTGGCTGCAGCAGTAGCACTGGATGCTGGCACCCAGATGTTCACCCCTGAGATGACATCTGGACTGGTCGGTGCTATTTACGGAGAGATCAAAGAGTTCCGTGAGCCGATCGTATCGGTTGCGGAGGCTGTGTAAAGGCGGAAGAAATGGTCACAGAATCAGACACGGGATCGATACAGGTAGAAATAATCCCCAGCAGATTTCTGCTGCCTGCTACGGCACAGAAGCTGCTGAACGAGATCTATGGAAATGGGGGCATCATCAGGATCACAATCCATGGCCCCAATCTTCCTAGAAGCGTGCCCTATGGCCCTGGAAGGGGCTCACCCATAGATGAGAACAGAGATCTTCTCATCGAGGTGGGCGGGCAGGCCTTTGAACTCAGCGTAAAGGTCGGGAGGATCAGGCTCGAGCTGGAGAGCGAGAAATACTATGAGGGTCTTAAGGCAGCGTGTGAGCGAGCGCTGCCCATATCCTTCCAGATCAGACGCGGAAAGTTCTTTCATACCAGGCAAACCATCACCGATTATGCCAAGTATGGCAAGGTGGAGGACACGCGCATCTTAGGGCTTATCGATCCTAAGGCCAAACAAGATAGATTGGCCATACTGTCTGAGGAAAACGTGGCCGTTCATGATGAGGAGAGATAAAATATGGCATACACACCACAATATTATCCCGGAAGCACCTCTGTTGGCATCAACAGAAGGAAGCATATGTCCGGCAACCTCGAGAAGCTCAGAGATATTCCCGAAGCTGATGTTGTAGCAGTTATGGGCCACAGGGCCCCTGGTGCTGACTACTCAAGCACTCACCCACCACTCAAAGAGATGGGCGAGCCAGACTGCCCCATAAGACAGATCGTCGCCCCGACAGCAGGCGCTGCTGCTGGCGACCGTGTAAGGTACTCCCAGTGGACCGATTCCATGTATTTCGCACCATCCATTCCATACTGGAGGTCCTATTGGGGAGCCATCAACTGCAAGGGCTGCGACCCAGGCACTCTATCCGGCAGACAGATCATCGAGGCCAGGGAGAGAGATATTGAGGCCTACACCAAGGCTCAGTACGATAGCGAGATGACCGATGTCGCCCTCTGTTCCATGAGGGGCTGCACTGTGCACGGCCACTCCTTGAGGTTGGAAGAGAACGGAATGCAGTTCGATATGCTGGCCAGGACAGAGATGGGCAGCGACGGAAACGTCTATGCTGTCAAGGATCAGGTCGGCATTCCACTGGACAGAAAGATCAATCTGGGCAAGCCCATGTCCGAGGCCGAGGCCAAGAAGAGAACCACTATCTTCAGGGCAGACGGCATTCCCATGTGCGGAAAGGTCGGCGCCAGGAAGTACGATGAGGCAGTGGACGCACTGCATCATATGTGGGAGCTGCGCAGCAAGTGGGGATTCAGGCCGGAGTAAGCTGGGGTGATATAAATGGCAGTTAAACACACAAAGAAACTATTCGTAAGAGCACTTAACAAGAAGTTCGGAAAGGATTTCGACCTCGCAGGCCAGAAGACCGAGTACAAGAGACTGGGCCCTGAACAGAACGCCCGCAAGAGGGAGTTCATGGAGTACGCCAAGAAGCTCGAGGGCAAGCGCGGCATGACCGGCTACAACCCCTATGTGCACGCTGGCGGTATTCCCCTGGGACAGAGGCAGCTCGTTCCCTACAAGCTCTCTGGAACTGAGTATGTGGTAGAGGGCGACGATCTGCATTTCGTCAACAATCCAGCCATGCAGCAGATGTGGGATGATGTCAGAAGGACCATTGTGGTCGGTCTGGACATGGCCCATGAGGTGTTGCAGAAGAGGTTGGGCAAGGAAGTCACACCTGAGACCATCAACAACTACCTGGAGATCCTCAACCACGCTATGCCCGGCGCAGCCGTGGTCCAGGAGCACATGGTGGAGACCCACCCCGGCCTGGTAGATGACTGCAACGTTCGTGTATTCACCGGCGACGATGCCCTGGCTGATGAGATCGATGACCAGTACCTGATCAACATCAACAAGATGTTCCCCGAGGATCAGGCAGAGGCCCTCAAGGCCGCTATCGGCAAGACCTCCTGGCAGGCCATCCACGTCCCGACCATTGTGGTCAGGTCCTGCGACGGCGGCACCACCTCCAGGTGGAGCGCCATGCAGCTGTGTATGACCTTCATCGATGCCTACAACATGTGCGCCGGTGAGGCCGCTGTGGCTGACCTGGCCTACGCTGCCAAGCACGCTGCTGTTCTGCAGATGTCCGAGATGCTGCCCGCAAGGCGCGCTCGCGGACCCAACAATCCCGGTGGACTGTCCTTCGGGTTCCTGGCCGATATGGTCCAGACATCCCGTGTGGCCGCAGCCGATCCAGTGAAGGTTTCCCTGAACGTAGTCGCCGCAGGCGCCGCGCTCTATGACCAGATCTGGCTGGGAAGCTACATGTCCGGCGGTGTCGGATTCACCCAGTACGCCACTGCTGCATACACCAACGATGTCCTGGACGACTTCTGCTACTACGGCGTCGATTTCGCCAACGACAAGTTCGGCGGATTCGCCAAGGCACCCAAGCTGCTGGATACCGCCAAGGAGCTGGCCACTGAGGTCAACGCCTACGGTATGGAGCAGTATGAGGCATTCCCGACTCTGCTCGAGGATCACTTCGGTGGATCCCAGAGGGCTTCCGTTCTGGCAGCAGCATCCGGTATCACCTCCGCCATCGCCTCTGGCCACAGCCAGGTAGGCCTTGCCGGCTGGTACCTCTCCATGCTCCTGCACAAGGAAGGCTGGGGCAGACTGGGCTTCTTCGGCTACGACCTGCAGGATCAGTGCGGTCCAACCAACGTATTCTCCTACCAGTCAGACGAGGGCAATCCACTCGAGCTGAGGGGAGCCAACTACCCCAACTACGCCATGAACGTAGGACACCAGGGCGAGTACGCCGGTATCTCCAGCGCCGCACACGCAGGCCGCATGGATGCCTTCGCTGTGAACCCATTGATCAAGGTAACTTTCTCCAACCCCGGCATGGTATTCGACTGGGCAGATGTCCGCGCTTGCTTCGGCAAGGGTGGAGCCCGCGAGTTCCGCGCTGCAGGCGACAGATCCCTGGTCATGCCAGCTGTGTAGGTCAAGAGACCTACGCACCATTTTTCTTTTTTTGTAGCGATAGTATTCAGCGTATTTCTCGATGTTTTTCAAGGAGGTCAATTGCCCTCTTTTTAGTCGATAAAAAAGAGGGTGAGCCTCAGTCGGTCTCATATGCCCTCAATTTGCTTATTCTCTATCCAGCGCGTTTTACCTTATTATCCGTCTTTATGCCTGGGCCAGAACATCTATGATGATCACATTGCTTGGCTGGCTTTCTATCACGAAGTAGAGCATATGCCTTCCGATCTCATTTGCCTGGAAGTTCATGCTGTTGTAGCCCTGGCCGAATTGATATGTGCTGAACTTCGAGCTGGTGGTATCCGTCTGCACCATCTCATAGAAGCCTGCGGTTCCCGCAGCCGGGGCGTGGGCGATGAGCTGCAACCAGGTTCCTGTGGGGCATATCACATACTGGGTCCAGTTGGTCTCTCCCTGGATCCACAGGTCGTTAGTCTGGGATTGCACTTGGGCTGAGTACTGAGAGAATGGCAATCCTGCACCGCTACCATAGTAAACGCTTGAAGGGGATTTCTCTGCGATATCATATCTTGCTGGATTGCTTATGATCCCGCTGCC
>NZ_DAKC01000077.1:0-5658 GCF_002496465.1 Methanosaeta sp. UBA356
TTAGGCCGGAGTAGTTTACCTGAACCCCTCGATGAAGCTCTTTATGCACCATTTCAGGTCCGGGTGATATCCTCCCTCCAGCAGGGCGAACCTTCTGCCCATGCACTCTTCCTCTGCTCCTTCCCGGATGGCCTTGCCGATCTCTCTGTAATCCTCGATCTTCAAGAGGCCTCCCCAGTCCTCCAGATATGTGTCAAAGCCTGCTGAGACTCCAACAATGTCGCAGTCGAATCCCAAGAAGGCATCTTTCACCTGTGCCAAATACCGGCTCTGGTCCATGTTCAAATACTCGAAGTTCTCGTCTACCGACCAGGGGTTGACGATTTTCACATTGCGATCTCCCCGGAAGATGCTCACTGTGCCATCGCCAAAGTGAAGATCGATGTCGATTATCAGCACCCGTTCCGCTTTGGGCCGGATCTTCTGCACCGCTATGGCCATATTATTGAAAAAGCACATTCCCCAGGCCCGGTTGGATGATGCATGGTGGCCTGGCGGGCGGATGAGGGCGAAGGCCGGATCTCCTCCGACAGCCTGCTCGGCTGCGCAGATAGCCCCGCCGGCGGCAAGAACCGCAGCATCGTAAAGCCCAGAGGTCTTCACCCGGCCGATGTGCTCAGGCCCGTGCACTCTGGCGATATCCTCCAGATCTGCCGGAATGGGCTCAATAAACTCCAATCCCTCAAGCATTTCTGCGGGAAGGGAGACCCTGTCCGGATTCTCCACCGGGTTTGTCGGATACCTTTTCTCCATCTCTCTGCTATATACTATCTTCACAGGCTTTGATTGATGTCTAGCCACTTAATTCATTCGATTTGGCTTGATCGACTCGACGGTGCAGTTCCGACCGAAAACTACAAATAACTATAATGATTATGTAGATAGATTGCCGCGTCAAAAAGCTGCATAAGCGATAAAAGCTTGACGGCTTTGCTCTCAAGGCCATAGGTATCGGACGTATCTCACCATAGATACGCCGCAGACCAATAAGACCTGAGAGGTGCTGTTATCGGGACAGCATCCGAAAAAGCACCAAAAAGGCCGATAAGACCCCGCAGGTCAAAGAGATACGCGCCTTGATCGGCGTAGTATGCCTTAATCGGCTTAATATGGGAAATATCGCTCCGGCTTTATGGCGCGGCACAATGCCGCAGACAGTGCAATTGAATGACCCGGCATCTGGCGATGATTTCGGGTTCCCGCAAAAAGGACGCTGTGTAAGGGCCCAGTGCTTAGATTGCATTATAGCCCGGCATTGAATCGGTCTCGGGACGTGGCAGGCTGTCACAATGTGACTAGCTCCTCCTGAAAGGGCGCTGTGGATCGGCGCTGGCCCGTCCGAGACTCGATTTTTCTGCGGAATCCCAAGATCTATCCTGCTATCGCACAACCTTGGATGCATGACTCCAGAACACGTGCCAGCTCCTCTATCTCTATAGGCTTGCTTATGTACGCGTTCATTCCCGCGTCCAAACACTCGTCCCTACTTTCGCCCATTGAATGGGCAGTCATGGCGATGATGCAGGTGTTGTATCCTGAATCTCGAATGCGACGGGTTGCCTCCAGGCCGTCCATCTCCGGCATCTGCACATCCATCAAGACGATATCGTAAGGCTTCTCCTGCAAAGCCTGCAAGACCTTCAATCCATTTTCCGCCACATCTGCCTGATATCCAAGCCGTTTGAGCATGCTGAGTGCTACCTTCCGATTGACGGGATTGTCCTCTGCCATCAGAATGCGAATGGTGCGAGCTTCAGCAATGGGACCTTCCAGGAAAGCATTATTCTCTGCTATTGGCGTCTCGTTTTCTGAGTGCGATATGAGATCCTCTAGAAGATTGCGGAGCTGAAGAGCTTTCACCGGCTTGTTCAGCCAGCCATCGGCCATAACCTTGGAACTAGAGCCCCGACCCAGGGGTGAGAGGAGAACCAGCCAGACCTCTCCATATCTTTTGCTCTTGATTTTTTCTGCCAGATCCTGACCATCCTCATCCGTCATCATGGCATCCATGAGCACGACATCATATTCCTCTCTCTCAAGGTGGGTCTTGCCCTCCTGCAGGCTCGAAGCCCCATTGGTGATCATTCCCAGCGACCGGGTAGCGCGAATCAGCATCTCTAAAGCAGAACCATTGTCATCGATGATAAGCGCCCTCTTGTTCTCCAATCTCGATCGAGGGGTAGGTGAACCGCCATCGAGATCCTGTAGATCTGCTGAAATATCTGCCACATCAGCAGCAAAATCGAAGTAAAAGGAGCTGCCAGTTCCAATCTCGCTCTCCGCCCATATCCTCCCACCCATTCGCTCCACAATCCCCCGGCTGATGGCTAATCCCAGGCCTGTCCCTCCATAGCTCCTGGTCTTTGAGGAGTCAACCTGAGTGAAGGACTGGAAGAGCTCGCTTTGGTTCTCAGGGGAGATGCCTATTCCCGTGTCCCTGACTGCAAAGTGAAGCTCAACCTTGTCGTCACTCCCTTCAAGCCGTCTGGAGCTGACCTTTAGCACAACATCTCCTCGATCTGTGAACTTAACAGCATTTCCCAGAAGGTTGACCAGGACTTGCCTTAAGCGATTGACATCTCCCACAATCCTCTTTGGAACGTCATTCTCCAGCAGATAAGCCAGCTCCAGACCCTTCTCCGATGCCTTTATCGCCACCAGATCCAAAGAGTCCTCAATGCAGATCTGAAGGTCAAAAGGCACATTCACCAATTCCATCTTATCCCCGTCGATCTTGGAGTAGTCCAGGATATCGTCGATGATGGCAAGCAGGGCACTGCCGCTCTTTTGAATGGTATCGAGGAAGTCTCGCTGCTCAGGCTTTATATCCGTTCCTTGCAGGAGACGGGCCATGCCAATTATCGCATTCATGGGCGTTCTTATCTCATGGCTCATATTGTCCAGAAAATTGGATTTGGCCCTTGCAGCTGCTTCCGCCTTGGCCTTGGCCACTAAAAGATCCTTGTTGGTGGCCTCTAGCTCTGCAGTGCGAAGCCTTACCCTCTCCTCCAGATCCTCGTTGAGCCGCTTGACCTCTTCCTCCGCTTTTCTTCTCTCTGCTATCTCAAGCTGAGCTTCCCGATATAGCTGGGCATTTTCGTTCAGGAGTATCATTTGCCGGACGAACACCAGGCCTATTATCACCCCCACGCTGAGGGAGAGGCTGCCAAAGGATATGGCAAAATCATGATTGCGACTCCAGACGAGCATGAAAAATGCCCCGGCTGCGCATAGGTATGGGAGATAAAGAGGCCACCCGGTCCGGTCGTAGCGCACTTCAATACTCTGATTGGCGTTAAATGCGCCCCTCTTCGCTGCCTCTCCCTGGGCTATTCCGGCCAGGCCCATCAATAGGTATCCTGCAACCCATCCGCTGTCCAGGACTCCACCCGGCTGATAGGTTTCGTTTAGAATCTGCATAAAATATATAGTATCTGTGGCGATCCAAACACCTGCCCCCAGAGCGAGGAACTTCAGGGCTTCATTTCCGGGGAGGCTCAGCTTTAGGAATAGCATCTCTGCCACTAGGAAGACCAAGATCAGATCAAAAATCGGATAGGCCACAATCAGCGCCATGTCTAAGGGACTCAAATTGCTGTTCTGATAGATGGCGGGCTGAAAGATAAGCGACCAGAAGAATAGGCCGGAGGTTACGATCACAATGGCTGCATCCAGCAGGATCCTTGTCCTCTCTCGCGGGGTTATCTTAATGGAAGGCAAAAGCAGTATGCCTATTACGAATAGGCCATAGGTCATGAGCCAGGGGATATCTGCAATTGAGCTGAAAAACGATTGATTTTTAAACGTCTCCATCCATGCCCATAATCCGTCCCCCAGGGTGAAACAGAGCTGGCCGATGGCCATCATCAGCCAGGCGAGGAAGACATTTCGGCTGATCTTCCTGGATTGACTGGCGCCATAAAAAAGACATAACGTCATGAAACCGTTTATAATAAATGCAATCCAATCAGTAAAAAAAATCACCGCATCGGTGTCATTTCTGAGCTGCTGACCGATGATCATGTAAATTACATATATAGCAACTGCTATAATTATGAAGCTAAAAACCTTTGAACCCCTCTTTGGAATAATAGCAGCCCTAGGAGATACGTTCTCATGCATGTTCTCTCATCGCCATTCGATCCCGTTCAGCCCTTGTGATTCCTGAGGGCATTTATCATGTAGTTGCACCTATATATCTTTTTGTAGATTTAAATGCTTTTGCGTGCTACTCGCTGCCGATAATTTATGAACACAATATCAATTTTTGAAATATCTGATGATGAAATATTATGCATTTTTAAAAGGTATCTTCACGTTGCATAGATGCTGACAAAAGCCTTATTTGCTGATGCAATCATTTCATTTCGGAGAAATAAGCTTGAGAGAAGAATTTGAGAGGATGACCTTCGAACAAAAGGTCTCCTATCTGATGGAAAGAGAAAACCGCAACAAATTGCCGGATGACCTGGCAAGAGAGGGCGTGGCTCTTCTGGCTCAGGCGGGTGAGATCGAGTATGCTGCAGCCATGGCAAGGGATAGAGGAATGATCGATGAGGCCATCAGCATCCTGGTGGACGCGGGAGACTACCTCTGGGCTGCCCTCATAGCCAAGAATGCGGGGAGAATGAGCCAATCCGAGATGCTATACCAGGACGGTATGCAGTTTTATATCGACATGGAGATGTTTGGAAGGGCCATCTCAGCTGCAACTGCTCTCGGCATGCCAGCAGACAGGATCGATGACCTCTTCCGCCAGGGGGTCGAGTCGGAGAGCAGGGGCATGGACCTGGAACATAGCCGGGGGATGATCGAATCCGCCATGGAATCTTTGGACATCTCCCTCATCGGCAGAGAGGATGAGATAGCTGTGCAGATTACCAAGGCCCTGAGCGAGGAGAGAGTAAGACGGATGAAGGAGGAAGCCAGGGCATTGGAGGTACTCAGAGCAGACAACCTGAGCGCTGACGACGATCTCAATATCGATGATCAAGAAAAAAATGGGGAATAGACGGATTGATGAATCGAGAGTCATGGACCACAAAAGCTGGATCTTCACTCATCCTTGAACCTTATCTCCAGAGACATCAGGTCCTCTGCTACATCCGTTTTCTCAAAGATGTGCCTTGCCTCATTCAATAGCTGGGAGCTGTCCTCAGAGTAACGGGAGCTTATATGGGTCAGGACCAGGTGTCTGACCCCGGCGCGCCTGGCCAGCTCTGCCGCCTCTTTTGCCGTGCTGTGTTTTGTCTCCATCGCCCATTCTATCATATCGCTGGCCAGAGCAGAATCATGGATCAGGAGATCCGCTCCCCGGCCCGCATCCTCCACCGACCGGCAGGGCCTGGTATCCCCGGTGTATACAACCTTTCTGCCCGGCCTTGCTGGCCCCATAACTTGCTGAGGCTGAACCACTCTTCCCTCCACCGCCACCTCATGGCCATGCTGCAGCCTGCCAAATAAGGGCCCTGGAGGAACGCCCAGGGAGAGAGCAGCATCACGGTCGAATCTGCCGAGCCGCTGATCTTCCTCCAGGATGTAGCCCAGGCTGGGCACGCTGTGACGGGTCTCTATGGCCCTCACCTGATATCCCTTCATCTTCACCACGTCCTCCGGCGATAGCTCCAGGGCGATTACCTCGAAGTTGCGGGAGAAGTA
>NZ_DAKC01000132.1:0-22448 GCF_002496465.1 Methanosaeta sp. UBA356
CTTGAAGCGGCAAATAAGAGAGGGGAATGAGATAGATAAGGATGAGCAGAGGCGACCACTCACAGTATCTGAGACCCTCCACACTCGAAGCTTCTGGTTTCTCTGGACAACCTGGATCCTGGCCGGAGCGGCGGGAGTCTCCATGACCGTCCTCTCCACCGGCTATGGATTATCTTTAGGCCTTCCTCTGGAGGGTGCGGTTCTCATTCTCACCGCTTTCAACCTCACCAATGGCACCGGGAGGCTGGCAAGCGGATACTTCTCCGACCGGTTGGGAAGAAGGAGGGTCATGAGCCTGGCCTTCCTTGCTGCTGGTCTTGCATATTTTCTCTTTCCCCTGGCAGGAGATCTGCCTACATCGGCAATCCTGGCAGCAGTGGTGGGACTCTCTTTTGGCACCTTATTCTCCGTCTCTGCTCCATTGGTGGCGGACTGCTTCGGCCTGGACCATTTCGGTGCCATATTCGGACTAACCTTTGCAGCCTACGGATTTCTCGCCGGACCACTGGGGCCCACCCTTTCAGGATATCTGTTGGATCTGAATGGCGGCAATTTCATCCCCATCTTTCTCTATCTGGGAGCATTCAGCCTGCTGGCCGCTCTCTCCATCCGGCAGGTAGTGTCGCCAGAGCGGCGTTGAAAGGCATCAAAAAAAGGTCAGGATGATCAAGTCATGAAGAGATGACCAAAGGTCAGCCCTCATGCGCACCCGCCGATCAGCTCCACTGCTTCCCTCAGGTCGCCTATGACCTCGGGGCCCTGGCGCTCGCCCCTGCGGTCCAGGAAGAGGGCATCAAGGCCGGCATCCAAAGCGGACTCATAGTCATAGCTGTAGTGGTCGCCGATATGCAGAACCTCAAAGGGCCTGGCATCCAAATGAGCGCAGATGGCTCCATAGAGGAGAGGCGATTTCTTCACCTCCCTGAAATCGCTGGTTGCAGAGAAGACCTCCCGGAAGTAGCCCTGCAGGCCATCCAGCTCGATGTCGATGAACTCCCGAGCGGCATTGGATGTCACCACCAGCTCATAGTTCTCGGAAAGGAGCTCCAGCACCTCCTCTACCTCGGGATATACCTCGATCTCGTCCTCGTAGAGCTCTAAAAGCTCCTCTTTGCCTATGGAGAGGCCGAACTTGTCTATCCAGAACTTGAGGTCGTACCACTCCAGGTGATCGCTGCCGATTTTCATATACTCGCCAATCACGTATTCTCTGGCTGCGGGAAGGTCCAATCCCGTACTCTCGGCATAAAGCCTGGGCATGCCTTCCATCCAGACCTTGTCCACAAACCTCGAATTTACCAGGGTGCCATCCATGTCCAGGGATATTATGCGAATCATCTTGAACTCCTGTTGAAGAGGAAATAGTTGCCTATTAGGTTTATTATTCTTTTGGATGGGATCATGAGATCGCCTTGCGGGGTGGCAAGACGAACATAGCGCTCAGTCACATCTGCATTGGCCGGCTCAAAACGAAGAGCTGGATGTGGCCTGGCTCATGGAACCCCCACCATCCATCATGCTGATGGCTGTCTTGGAGCTTATCCTCTTGTCGCTACCTGCTGATCCAGAAAGCTGCACAGGTGCAGGCGTTGCATCGAACCTATCCGATGACTCATGCGATACAGGCTTGAATATATTGGTGGTGGCGGTGAATGCAAGCTCCCCAGACCGGCTGCTACCGTTGGTCATATAAGTAGTATAGCTCCCTATTCCCAGGGTGGATAAGGATAGATTGAGTTGATACATGTCTAAAGATCCTGAGGGAACCACAACCAGACTCATTTCATCCCCTGATATTGATCCGCTGGCGGTAGCGTTCTGTCTCCCATCTCCTCTGATTATCGCTCCCTGGCCTAAGATCGCATCATCTTTCTGGAAGAGATAAAGCTCCATCTGCTCTAAAGATGCGCCGTATAGATTGAGGAGCCAGTTGCCGGTTACATTAATATGAGCTGGGTTGAATGCCTCTGCCTCCGATTTAGGCCTGACGGAAATAGAAGTCTCGCTGATATCGGGTTGGTCAAGCGAATCTGAATCTGCTATCACTCCCGCTTTCACTGCATTTAATAATAGCTCCTGGGGCAGGGGCATAGACATCGATTCTCCGAGCTGGCCTGGGTCGAGGGGATCGGCAGCGTCGGCATTTGCCTGGATCAGGAAGGCGGCAATCGTTATGCATGAGATCAATCTATGGCATATTATACTCACATCATTGGATTTCGTACTAACCACACTCCAAGGCCCTTATCACACAGACTCTCTGAAAGCCAATTGAGCAGTCTATTATGATTATATTATATGACGATTTCGGTCTCGTCAATGGTCGAATTGGCCGGATATCCAGGAAATTAATAGGCAAAAGCGCCTTTTGTCCACCATACTATCATATGCAGAAAATGAGCTTGAGGCATTTTCAGCCAGCATCCCAGGCAGACAATTAAAGGTCAAAAGCTATAAAGTGGCCCATGCCACTTAGTCCCAGTGAAAAAGGATGTCACGGAAAAATATAATGGCGAAAATTTTGATGCATTCCATGCTTATAATCCAGGCCACTCAGGGCACAGGTATTGCCGACCTGGTCAGACTGGGCTACGAGGATGGCAGGGCGGAGGATGCAGTGTGGATGTATAACCTATTGCGAATCAATGGAGATAGATAAATGCGCATATTCGTCGTCGTCGGCCACAAGGCTACCACCCAGCCCAGCTTCTCTTTAGAGGATATCCCCGGCACCTCCGGCCGCCTGGACATCCTCTGCCGCTCCGTTACCGCCGCTTTTGTCCTCTCTCACGGCATCAGAAAGGATGTTCTGGTGTACCTGGTACTGCTCGGCGGAGAGACCCCCAAGACCATCCGGCTGGTGGGCGAGACCCTCCGCCACCTCAATCCCGATGAGAGAACAACTGCTGCTCTCCTCAAAAAGGCCCTGGCAGTAGAGGCCACGCCAGAATGGGCCATGTCCACCTCGGGCATATTCGTCCGCACCGGTGGCCTGGAGAAGCTGCTGGAGGATTTGAAGCAGAGATCGGTCCGGCTGGTGTACCTGAGGGAGGATGGACGGGATTTCCGCTGCCTGAAGGATGAGCCCCTGGAGAGGGAGATGGCATTCGTCCTGGGAGACCACACAGGAATGACTGCGGAGGAGGAGTCGCTCCTCGCCTCAGCCGGGGCAGAGGTTGTTGCCCTCGGGCCGACCAGCCTGCACGCCGATCATTGCATAGTGGTCACGAACTGGCTGCTGGATACCAATGCCTTTATGTCAGATTGCGGATAATACAGGCTAACGAATCAACTATCATCTGGAGATGCTGTATGGCGAATTCAAAGAGCGCAATATTTGCGGTTATATTGAACCTCCTCATTGCAGGACTGGGCCACATTTATCTGGGCTACCCCAGGAGAGGAATAATTCTCTTCCTGTTGAGCTTCCTGATAGGCGCCATGAGCGCTGGATTGGGATGGATCGTGGCCGTCATCTTCTGCTCATACGATGCCTGGCAGCTGGCCAAGGGCAGACCCGCTCCATTCGACTTCCTGAGTGAATATATTGGCGAATGACCATTCTATTGGCAAATGACGATCTGTACTGAATAATCCGGTATCAAGCCAGATACAGGGAAGTCCCAGTGATCCTGGCGAGGTGCCGGGAAATCTCTATTTGGCTCCTCGCTATTTGGAATGGGTGAACTTGAAATCGGGAATTCTCTGTATCTTTTCGCCTCTGTGGTGAACCGCGATGCACTGACCCAACCATAGAGACACAGAGGAACAGAGGCCATATTCTCTGCCGGACCTCACCCACATGATTCAGCGAAGAGCCCTTTATTTTTTCATCAGAAGATAGACCGTCAGGATTCTCTGTGCGCCCGATTCCCATGAATTTGCTTGCACCACGCAGAAATTCGGGAAAAAGGCCGGGAGAAAAGACCATTCCTGGATTGGCATGTGGCAAGATCTAATAAACCAGTAGCTCGATCTCTCCGGAAAAGAAGAGTCATTATGAGTGAAGAGATCATGGAAAATCCCAAAGATGATATCCTGGAGACGGCCAAGAGGATCGTCCGCCTGGGTCCCATCTGCGACAGCTGCCTGGGAAGGCAGTTTGCCATGCTGGCCACCGGCCTTACCAATGCTGAGCGGGGTCGATCTATAAAGACCGTCCTGGCCATGCAGGCCTCCGCAGAGGGTGACATATCTTTGCTGGAAGATCTGGCGCCTTCTTTCCAGTCAGCCCGGCTCAAGCTGGGCCGCAAGAGCGAAAAGGACGTTCGCTGCACCGTCTGCCTGGGAGAGATATCGCCAGAAATGCTCGACAAGTGGGCGGAGAGGGCAGCCGCCGCCCTTGCCGGCTGGGAGTATTCCACCCTGTTGGTGGGCACAAAAGTGTCCGGCCTTCTTGCAGAGAACGAGGAGCTACTCCTCGCGGACGGCGGCTCTCGCCATGCCGAGCCTTTCAAGTCCGAGCTGAACCGGGAGGTCGGCAAACGCCTCTCCGCGATCACTGGAAAGGAGTTCGACCTGAAAGATCCGGATATGGTGGTGCACCTGAACCTGGAGACGGGCGAGGCAGAGCTGCAGGTGGCATCTTTATTCCTCCGCGGCCGCTACAGAAAGCTCGTCAGGGGCATTCCCCAGACCCGCTGGCCCTGTCGCGAGTGTCGTGGCCGAGGCTGCCCGCGCTGCAACGGCACGGGCCGCATGTACCAGGAGTCGGTGGATGAGCTCATCCGACCAGCGGTGATCCGGGCGGCTGAGGCTGACGATACCGTCTTTCACGGAGCCGGTCGAGAGGATATCGACGCCCGCATGCTGGGCAGCGGCAGGCCGTTCATAGTAGAGGCCGTCCGGCCGCGGATAAGGACCATCGACCTGGCGGGGCTGCAAGAAAATATCAATCGTCATGCAGAGGGCAAGGTGGAAGTTATTGAGCTTAATGTGGCGTATTCCGCTATGGTGGAACGGCTTAAAGAGGCCACTTTTCTGAAGACCTACTCCGCCCTGGTCAGGCTGGGAGCAGAGGTCGCAGAAGAAAAGCTTAAATCTGGCCTGAAGAGATTAGTTGGACAGGTCGATCAGCGTACGCCAACTCGGGTGTCTCACCGAAGGGCAGATAAGCTCAGGGTGAGGAAGGTTTATAGCGCAGATCTTATTGAGGTAGTGGGCAATCTGGCTCGCATAAATGTAAAGGGCGACAGCGGTCTTTACATCAAGGAGCTGATCTCCGGAGATGGAGGCAGAACCCAGCCGAACCTCGCGGAGATCCTCAGAGTGGACGCGGTCGTTGAAGAGCTAGATGTAATAGATGTAGGTGGAGAATCAGATGGCACATCATCACGGAATGCGGAAGAAGTCTAGAGACAAGCTGAGCAAGACTGTCAGGAGCAGTGGAATATCTCCCGTTGTCAGAGCTATTCAAGAGTTCGATACGGGATCAAAGGTTCACGTGCTCATCGATCCCAGCATACATAAGGGCATGCCTCACCCCAGGTTCCATGGGAAGACTGCCGAGGTGGTTGGAAAAAGGGGCAGAGCATTCGTCCTGAAGGTCACAGATGGCGATGCCACCAAGACCTTGATCACACTGCCTGAACATCTTAAGGCGCAAAAATAAGATGATTGTCAAGAGCGTATTAGAAGAGGAATTCCTGACCCTGGCGGAGGTCAAGGAGATGCTCGACCAGATTCGAGAGAAGCGAGCTGATGAAGAGGAGCTGGGCTATGAGCTTCGCCGGGCGATAAGGCATGCTGAGCTCTTTTCCAAGGGCAGCGCAGAAGAGAATACGGCAATGGTAGCTGAGCTTATGAAACTGGAGAAGATGACGAGGACCATAGCGGTTAAGATCGCGGATATCAGGCCCGTCACCAAGGATGAGCTGAGGGCGATCTACGCCAAGGAGCGATTCAATCTCAGCGAGGAAGAGCTCAGCAATATTTTAGAAATTGCATTCAGGGGGTAAGGCGCATGCCTGAGGGGAGACCGCCGAAGAGAGAAGAGATAGCCAGGGTTCTCGATTATCTCCCCTATGGCCGCACTCCGGACAGCAGAACCTATCAGAAGCAGCCTTTGGTTCAGGCGGTGGGTGAGACCAATTTCGTGCTCATGGAGATGACTCCCAAAGAGGGAGTGGTCCCTGTAGCTGGAGCCCGGGTGTATATCGGCAGCGGTAGCCGTGATGTGATCGATCATGTCAACCGCAGGATCGACTACTCAGAGCTCTCTAACAGCGCCAAGCTGGAGCTGCCTTTTGTCATCCAGACCATAGTGCTTGAGGATGAGCCCAGGTTCATCCGCTACTTCAATGATGCTGGCCCCATCACCACCCGCATGCACGCCCTGGAGCTGTTGCCGGGCATAGGCAAGAAGCTTATGTGGTCGGTGCTTAACGAACGCAAGAAGGGTCCCTTCAAGAGCTTTGCCGATCTGGTGGAGAGAGTAAAAGGCCTGCACAATCCAGAGAAGCTCATAGCCAAGCGCATAGAGGACGAGTTGATGGACGACCGGATCAAGTACCGGGTCTTTACCACAATGCCTCGCATAAGATGAGACTGGGCCAGCATTTTTTGATCGATCGCTCGATTGTGGATTCTATCGTGAGCCATGCCGATCTTGGGCTGGAGGATTGGGTGCTGGAGATAGGGCCCGGGGAAGGCATCCTAACACGAGAGCTGGCTGCCCGGGCCGGCCGGGTATATGCAGTAGAGATCGATCCCGATCTGGCAGCCAGTCTATGCAATACGGCCCCAAATGTGATGGTTATACATGCCGACGCTCTGACCGTTCGATTGCCCCAGTACAATAAGATCGTCTCCAACCTTCCCTACAATATCTCCAGCAAGATCACCTACCGCCTGCTCAGCCGGCCCTTTGACCTGGCGGTGCTGATGTTCCAAAAGGAGTTTGCCCAGCGATTGAAGGCCAAGCCTGCCAGCAAAAATTACGGTCGGCTGGGGATGGTTGCTGGCTTTTTCAGTCATATCGAGATCCTGCAGAACGTCTCCAGAAAGGCCTTCCGCCCGGTTCCCGATGTAGATTCGGCGATAGTTCGACTCCGCCCACGAACAGAGAGGCCTCAGGTGGATCCCAGGGCCTTTATGAGGCTGGCGGATATTCTCTTCAGAAACAGGCGCAAGAAGGTGAAAAAAGGCCTGGCAGCATACGGGGTAGATAAGATGACTCTGGCCGAGCTGGACCAGTCTCTGATCAATATGCGGCCCGAAGAGCTGACCCCGGACCAGGTGGCAGATCTGATATTAGCGATCGAAAAGAAAGGTGATTGGATCTGATCGGGCAAAGGGGCCCGTTTGCTTCATCCCCGCTTTTCAAATCCCCAGGCGGATGTGCTTTATCTCCAGGAATGACTCCAGGCCATAGTGCCCCAGCTCCCGGCCGATGCCGCTCTCCTTCCAGCCACCAAAAGGCATCTGATAGTCCATCACATTGTTTATGTTGACCCCCACCCCTCCCGCCTCCAGCCTTTCTGCTGCCTGAATGCCCGTGGCAATGTCGCTGGTGTAGATGTATGCGGCCAGGCCGTAATTCGAGTCGTTGGCCAGCTTTATGGCCTCATTAACAGTCTTGAATTTCATAATCGGAGCTACTGGGCCAAAAGTCTCCTCTCTCATGATCTTCATCTTGTGGTCAGCCCGACCCAGGACGGTGGGCAGGAAAAAGTAGCCCTTTTCGAATGCCTCCCCCTCCGGCTCCCGGCCGCCGCAGAGGAGCTCTGCTCCCCGATCAAGGGCGTCCTTCATATGCTCTTTGGTCTTCTCACGCTGCTCATCGCTGAACATCGGCCCCAGGTCCACATTCTCTTCCAGGCCGTTGCCAATCCGCAGCCGCTCGGCCTGATGGACCAGTTTATCGGTGAACTCCTCTGCCGCCTCATCTGCCACATATACCCGGTTGACGCTGATGCAGATCTGCCCCATATTGGAAAAAGCCCGCTGGGCACAGGCAGCAGCAGCTTTTTCGATATCGGCATCGCCACAGACTATGAAGGGCGAGTGCCCTCCCAGCTCCAGTGAGACGCGCTTGATATGAAGGGCAGCCTGGGCCATTATCCATCGTCCGGTCTCTGTCTCTCCGGTGAAGGCGATCTTCCTGGAGATGGGGTTTTCCACCAGCTCTGCTCCTACCTCGCTTCCCGGACCGTGTACCACATTGACCACTCCTGCAGGAAGACCGGCGTCATAGATCGCCCGAACGAATTCCGTGGCGGCGACGGGGGCATGGCTTGGCGGTTTGGCCACAAAAGTGCAGCCCGCTGCCAGACACGGCCCCACCTTCCAGGAGAGGAGGTCCACCGGATAGTTCCAGGGGGTGATGAGGGCAGCGACGCCCACGGGCTGGCGGAGGACAACGCTCCGGCCGCGGGATGTGGCCAGCCATTCCCCGACGTTCCTCCTGCCCTCTTCTGCATAATAGTCCAGGATACCAGCAGATGATAGGATCTCCGCTCGAGCATTTTTCAGGGGCTTTCCCTGCTCCTGAGTCAGCAGTCGGGCTATGGACTTCGCCCTCTCTCGCACCAGATCCGCGGCAGAATGCAATAGCTCTGCCCTCTTCTCGCAGGCGGTCTCAGACCAGAGAGGAAATGCCTTCTTTGCCGCCTCCAAAGCCATCCGGGCATCCTGGCGAGTTCCTACGGAGACCAGAGCCACAGGCTCCTGGTTTGCTGGATTGCAAATCGTCTCCACCTTATGGGATGAAATGGGGAGCTGTTCCCCGTCGATTATCATATGAGTCTGATGCATGAAAGACCTCTGCATCGCCTATTTTATCCCTCCTGGCTGATAACCTTTGGGCCGGACCGATCAGAATGAATCGCCCCTTTCATCTCCTTCATCCGGGGATGCATCATCCACAGACTGCTATAACATTTATATGGGTATAGGTTATGATAGAAAGCCAAAGATAATGATCGATCAAACATAGATTTGAGGTTTATGATAGATGAAGTCGCCATGTGAGGAGATCGTCTGGAATGTGCTTCCCAGCATCAGAGCGGCTATTGCCGAAGAACTGATCAAAAGAGGAATTTCTCAGAAGGATGTGTCCAAAATGCTGGGAATCACCCCCCCTGCGGTATCCCAGTATGTCTCGAAGAAGAGGGGCTACAATATCGAGTTCAGAGAGGATATCAGGGAGGCGATAGGAGGGCTTGCGGAAGATCTTATCGATGGAAAGGTCGATGATCTGGTGAGGAGGATCTGCGATATCTGCTGCATGCTTCAAGATGACGAGAGCGCTTGCATCTCAGGTCGATGCAAAGGGAAGTAAGAATCAAATCCAAATAGATCTCCAATGAATCCCAGATCTCCATATTCTCTATGCCCTCTGGAGAAGGAATGTTTTTGGAATGTTAAAAATGAGCCATGACGGCAAGCTAAAAGATCTCAAAGATCGTATCCGGGAGAAAGAACGGCTGCTTATCTCGTATTCCGGTGGGGTGGACAGCAGCCTCCTGGCAAAGCTGGCTCATGATGTCTTGGGTGAGGGGGCGGTGGCAGTGATCCTGGACAGCGAGATCTATCCCAGAAGCGAGCTGGAGGAGGCGGTTGCCCTGGCAGAATCCCTCGGTCTGGAGCTGAGGGTGGAGAGGTTCTCTATTCTCGATGACCAGGCTTTTTCTCAAAATCCATCCACTCGCTGCTATATCTGTAAAAAGAGGTCCAGTGCCATTCTCAAGAGGGTGGCTCAGAAAGAGGGTATGAGCTGCATCGCCGATGGGGTGAACGCCGACGACCTCGATGACTATAGACCGGGCATTGCGGCCTGCAGCGAGGAGGGGATCTGGCATCCATTTGTCGATTCGGGGATCACTAAAAAGGATATTCGCACCCTGGCTCAGGATATGGGACTGCCCGTCTGGGACAAGCCCTCTTCCGCCTGTCTGGCCTCGCGCATTCCCTATAATGAGAGGATCACACGGGAAGGCTTACGAATGGTGGAAGAGGGGGAGGAATATTTGAAGAGCCTGGGATTTGGCCAGTTGCGGGTGAGGTCGCAGGGAAAGACGGCGCGAATCGAGCTGGAAGAGCAGGAGCTGGAAAGGGCGCTGGCTTGCAGGCAGGAGATAGTGATGAGGCTGAAGTGCATTGGTTTTGAATATGTGACCCTGGACCTGGAGGGCTATAGAAGCGGTAGCTTAAACGAGGTTTTGTGAAAGTTCAAGAGATTCGATCCGATTTTCCCATTCTCGATGATCTCATCTATCTGGATAGCGCCGCCACCAGCCTTACTCCTGAGCCCGTCTTAGAAGCTGTCCTGAGCTACTACCGCAGCTACAGGGCCAATGTGGGCCGGGGGGTCTACCGCCAGGCCCAGATCGCTGACCAGAGGTACAGAGACGCTCATCTCAAGGTGGCGGGTTTTGTGGGGGGAGAAGATGGAACTGCCGTCTTCACCAGGAACACAACCGAGTCGATCAACCTAGTGGCCAGGGGCCTGGACTGGAAGAGGGGGGACCGAATTGTGACCACATTGCTCGAACACCATTCCAACCTCCTGCCCTGGATGAGGCTGAAGGAGGTGGGGATCGATCTGGAGGTCATAGCTCCGGATAAAATGGGGAGGATCGATCTGGCCGACCTTGAAAGAGCCATAAACAAGAAAACCAGGCTGGTCGCCATGAGCCATCTATCCAATGCCCTTGGCACCATTCTGCCTGCAAGAGAGGTCGGCCGGATCTGCCGTGAGCGGGGAGTTCTCTTTCTGCTGGATGCCGCCCAGTCCCTGCCCCATATGGCAGTGAATGTTAAAGACATAGATTGCGATTTTTTATGCTTTTCCGGCCACAAGATGCTCGGGCCCACGGGATCGGGAGTGCTCTGGATCAGGGAGCTGGAGGATGGCAAGAGGAATGGAGAGCAGAGGAGGGCAAAAGGGCAGAGAATGAGCAGTCATGCCAGCAAGAACCAGGACTCCGGGAAGAAGCTGGGTAGCACGGAACTGGCGCCCCTATTGGCAGGAGGAGGGATGGTAGAGGACGTCTTTGACGACGGATTCACCTTTAAGAGGGGCTATGAGGGCTATGAGGCGGGAACGCCGGACATCTCCGCCGGCATTGGTCTGGGCGCTGCAGTGGACTACTTAGCCCGGATAGGGATCGATGAAGTTCACGATCATGAGATGAGTCTCACCAGGAGGCTGCTTAAAGGACTGGATGGGATCGGAGGCCTGGAGGTCTACGGACCGGGGGCTGATAGCCCCGTGGAGCGGGGAGGAGTGGTCTCATTTGGGATAGAGGGCCTCTTGCCCCATGAGATCGCCCTGATGCTCGACCAGGCCTCCAACATCTGCATTCGCTCGGGGCACCATTGCTGCATCCCCCTGATGAGGCACCTGGGATTAAAGCATGGCACCGCCCGAGCATCGCTGTATCTTTATAATACCGATGAGGAGATCGAGAAGCTCCTGGGGAATTTGGAGCAAATCGCCAGGATGGCTTAAGGGAACGCATGAGAAGATGATAAAAGACTTTGAGTGCCTTAAGGTGGACGAGATCAAGGTCGAGAAAGCCATCTGCCCGGTGGCGGAGGAGGTTCCCTTATCTATTTTCATCAACGGCCGCCATTTCGCCACCGCTATGATCAGCCCCCAGATGAGAAAAGAGTTCGTGGCGGGGCACCTTTATTCCGAGAGGATCGTCTCTGCCGTCGAGGAGATAGAATCTATAGAGGTGGAGGGAGATGTGGCCAGGGCAATAGTCGCCAATCCCATTCGAGCGATAGTCCCCAGGAGGCCCATTGTGAGCGGCTGCGGGGGCATAGCCTCATTTCTCGATGAGTCAAAGCTCCCCCGGATAAAATCCGATCTGACGATCAATAAAAAACAAGCTCAGGAGGCGATGAAGGCCATATCCCTCTCCGAGACGCACATCGCTACGGGCGGGGTTCACTCAGTTGGGCTCTTCGATCAATCCGGGCCTGTATCGATCATCGAGGACATAGGAAGGCACAATGCCCTGGATAAGGCCATAGGCAGCCTGATCATCAAAGGGGAGAGATTCGACCTGGGCCGGGCGTTTGCCGCCTGCACCGGCCGGGTCTCCTCGGACATGGCCCTGAAGTGCTCTGTAGCCGGCATCCCCATAGTCGTCTCCCGGGGGGCGACGACGGGCCTGGCCATAACCATTGCTCAGAGGACGGGTCTTGGCATCATCGGTTTTCTGCGGGGGAAGAGGCTGTCCGTTTATGCCAATCCGGAGAGGTTTGTGATTTGAGGTTGACTGAATGAGGTCGCCTAAATGATCTGCTCCCTCTGTCAGGAACGGGCGATCGTTTCCCAGCGCTACCTCGGCCGGCACCTCTGCCAGGATCATTTCATCCAGGATTTTGAGGGGCGAATGGTCCAGACAATCGTTGTGAACCGGATGATCGAGAAGGGAGAGCGGATCGCAGTGGCGGTGAGCGGAGGGAAGGACAGCACTGCCCTTCTATTTGCCTTAAGCCGGGTTCTAGCCGAAAAAGAGGTGGAAATGGTGGCGTTGACTGTAGATGAAGGCATCGCAGGCTACCGGGATGATACCATCGTGGCTGCAAAGAGGATCGCCCGGCAGATGGGAGTGGAGCAGGTGATCATCTCATTCCAGGAGGAGTACGGCTGGAGCCTGGACGAGATGGTGGTGGGAGCAGAGGTCGCGCCCTGCACCTACTGCGGGGTATTTCGCAAGAACGCATTGAACTGCGCTGCCAAAAGCCTGGGGGTGACAAAGCTCGCCACCGGCCACAACCAGGACGATGAGGCCCAGTCGGTGATGATGAACTATCTGAAGGGGGATATGGAGCGTCTGATGCGCTTTCGGCCCAGAAGGGAGCAGCCGGGGCTGATTCCCAGGATCAAGCCCCTGCGAGACATTCCTGAAAAGGAGATCGCCCTCTATGCCATGGTTAACGGGATCTATTTCGAGTCCAGGGAGTGCCCCTATGCCCGGCTCTCTTTAAGAGCAGATGTGCGGGATATGATGAACCGGATGGAGAGCCTCTTTCCCGGAACCCGGCAGAAGACGCTGCAGGGATTTGAGAGGATCGAGGAGCTGTGCCGAGGAGACTGGGCGCAGATGGAGCTGGCGGAGTGTAGGGAATGCGGCGAGCCATGTGTGGGGAAGAGGTGCAAGGCCTGCGAGCTCTTGGGAAGGCTGAGAGGATGATGGATCTAGGTGCCTGTACCTCGCGGGATAATAATGAGAGATGCTCGGGAAAATACCTTCCACTTATATCTCGAAGAAAGGCTAATGCATCTTAACTGAGATATGCCACCCCTCCCCGAAGACATCCTGCCCGGCCAAGGGAAAGACAAATGGCCGTTGCATAAATAAGGAGATGAAGATTTCTTGCATTCATCTGACTTCGCTACCGGTCCATATCAGCCAATACATTTTCCAGCATGGATCGAAGCTCAGGAAATTCTATGGTCACAGTTGTCCAGACGATCGACAGGTCAACCTTGAAATAGCCATGGACGAGCCGATCTCTGATTCCTGCCATATCGCGCCAGGGAATCTCTGGGTATCTTTCTCTAATTTGATCCGGGATATGTTTTGTTGCCTCGCCTACAACCTCTATGCACTTTGTCACTGAAAGAACAGTCTTTTTATCGCTTTTAAATTCATCAAATGTCATATCTCTAATAAATTCTTCAGCGTAGTTCATGTGCTCAATGATATCCTCGAGATAACTCCCATAATCCCGTTTCTTCATACGTAAATTACCTCTTTGAGGATATGCCCGCTTACCCTCGGTTTGAGGCCCGACTTTGTGACCAGATCTACCTTCTCACCAATCTTGTCGCTCAAGTAATTCTGCAAACCCACGTATTGTACCAGGCCAATTGGCTCCTCAAAATCAATCAGCAAATCGAGATCGCTGGTATCCTTTTGCTCGCCTCGCACGAAAGATCCGAAGATGCCGATCTCCTTTACTTTAAATTTTTTTTTGAGGATTGGCTTTTGATCTTTAAGGACTCTCTCGATCTCTTGAAGGGTTTTCATTTTAGTTGCCACCATCCAATCGAGCAGGTTTCAGGATCTCTTATCTCAACCAGGATTGCTATCTAAATCTTAGATTCAGATCCTCGACCGCGTAGATCAGGCTCATTTCCCAGAAGCTGGGCTAGAACTCTCTCGGAAAGCCTCATAAGGCCTCTCGTAATTGCTCTATCTTCACCATGCTCCAACAGATCACCAGGAATTTGCATGCAGCTTCTGGCACTCTCACCCATGATACTGCTTTTGGATTTCTTGATATTTAAAGCATGGGCTGAAAAATTTCAACGATCCGAGAAACCGATCCAGAAGACTTATCTTTTTATCCCGCCAAACACTCCTCCAAGGATGTGTTGCAGATGGACCGGTTAACCCTGGCCTCAGTAGCCGCCCCCTTCCTGGCGAAAGGGGCGGAGGCTTTCTCCAAGAGCGCAGGTGAAACGCTGGGCGCAAAGGTGGGCGAGCTGTGTCAGGCAGTTGCAGACAAGTTCAGGGGCGACTCCGATGCAGAGGAGACCCTGGCCCTTGGCAAAAAGAGGCCGGATTCAAAAAGGCAAGAGAATGCTCTGCGGGAGGTCCTGGCAGAGAAGCTGGAGGCTGACCCGGATTTCGCCGTCAGTGAGCAGAGGCTGGTGGATGAATTAGAGAAAGGAGGCAGCAGGACGGTCTTCGACAAGCGAGGCCAGACCATGCACGGCTCCCAGACCAATATTGCCGGCAGCTTCAGCGGGAATGTTCTTTTCAACCAGTTCAATGGTCCAGTATCTCTAGGAAGAGAAGCGGTAGACATGCGGGGCTCGACGGGCGCAATCTACAAACCCTCCGGACCGGTCAACCAGCAATATCGATACTATTCTAAGGCGCGGGATGTATCCAGCAAAAGCGAAGGCCAGAGAAGGATAAAATGTATATTTCTGGCAGCCAATCCGAAGGGCACTCAACTTTTAGAGCGGGACAAGGAGATCTGGGAGATCACTGCTATGATTAGGGCTTAGAAGTATCGCGATTCTATCGATCACTCATCCGCCTGAGCTATCAGGCCTGATGATCTGCTCGAATTGGTAAACCAGCACAAACCCCAGATTGTGCATTTCAGCGGACATGGCAGCGAAAAGGGTATGTTCTGCGAATATATCCAGGCTGCAATCTCCAAGGCGGTATATGAAGTCATAGATGACCAAGAGCCTTATTCCGGCGAAGTGCCCGAATTAAAGGGCATTTGGGCAACTGGCAAAACTCAGCAAGAGTACCAGGATAATTTGAGGATGGCCATAGAAGACTGGATTGCGTTCAGTCTGAGATTCGATTTACCCATCCCGGTTATTGAAGGCCAAACCTTAAGAGCAGCAATCGAGGCATAAAGTACGTCAAAGCTGGCAAAAAGAGTTTCAGATTCGTTTGCACACTGCCTTTCTTTCACAATCCTTCAAACCTTCACCCGCAGCATCCTCTCGATCGCCCCTCTCGCCCGCACAGCGATCTCCTCTGGCACAACAACCCGCGGCTCGAGCGTCTGCAAAGCCCGGAGGACATCGGGAAGGGTGGTTTTCTTCATATTCTGGCAGATGGCCTCATCGCTCAGAGGATAAAACTCTCTATCCGGATGGGCCTTCTTCAGCCGGTAGATCATGCCCACCTCCGTGCCGATGATGTACTCCCGCGCCCGGTTGATATCGGGATGCTTGCACATTCCTGCGGTGCTGTAGACGAAATCGGCCAGGTCGATCACCTCCGGCCGACACTCCGGATGGACCAGAACCTCCGCCTGAGGATGAAGCTTGCGAGCTGCCTTCACCATCTCCGGGGTGAATTGGTCATGAACATAGCAGTAGCCATCCCAGGGTATGATCTTCTTCTTCGTATGGCGGGCCACATAGGCAGCCAGGTTCCTGTCCGGCACGAATATGACCTCGTCTTCAGATAGCGATTCTACCACCTGCACCCCATTAGCAGATGTGCAGCAGATGTCGCTCTTCGCCTTGATCTCCGCAGTGGAGTTCACATAGCATACCACCGCTGCCTGAGGATAGAGAGCCTTCAATTCATCCAGTTGCTGGGGGGTGATCATGTGGGCCATGGGGCACCAAGCCCCTTTCACCGGCAGGACCACCCTCTTTTGCGGGGATAAGATAGCGGCCGTCTCCGCCATGAAGTCCACTCCGCAGAAGACTATAACCTCTGAGTCCAGGGCCGCTGCTGCCCGGGAAAGCTCCAGGGAGTCGCCCGCCAGATCCGCTATATCCTGAACCGCCGGTATCTGATAATTGTGGGCCAGAATCGTCGCCCGGCGTTCCTTCTTCAAAGCTTGAATCTCTTCTATCATAGCCATCGAGAACAGTCCCAGGGAATGGGAAACTATTATTTCAATCTATTTAGATAGGTTTTATGAATATTATTAGCTCAATTAAACTGTAATTGATCCTGATCTGCATCATTTGAACTTATCGAATACCATCGGAATATCATCCACCAATAACAGCAGTGAACAGGGCCAGCTCATCCCCATCCGCCAGCGGGGTCTCGAGCGACTGCAGGCTCTCGATGTTCTTTCCCGAGAGAAAGATGTTTACGTCCTCGCGCAGCCTTCCTTCCTTGAATAAAAGCGGCTCCAGCGAGGCGTGATCATGGCATAACAGGTTCAGAAGATCTCTTATCATTGCCCCCTCGCCTGGAAGATCGATATCTTTCTCCTTTCCCAGAATATTTCGAAATCCGGCAAACGACCTGATCTTAATCCTCATCAATAGCTATCTCCTTTGCCCTCTCCAGGGCCCGGATGGCGTCCTCCATCTTGAAGTCTCGCCGGTTGGAGGCCAGGAATGCGCGAAATCTCTCTATCTCCTCCTCTGCCACAAAGTCCCGCGCCCTCTCCATCATCATCTCATAGCTCCTCTCAGGAAAGTACAGAGCCTGTGCGCAGCGAAGGAGCCTGTCTTTTCCGACGGTGCCGATCGCTCCCTTCTGCCAGGCCTGCTCCAGATTGAAGCGGATGTTCACCAGAGGCTCTGAATGCGGCTCAAACGTGAAAGGATCAAAGGTTAGCGCCACCTCATCATCTGATACCAGCATTCCTTTCTTATAGGCCTGATAGATGAGCCCTACTCCCTCCATGCCATAAACATCCAGCTCCGAGGCCCGCAGGGCTCCCATGCTCGACGCCCCCAGGACCCTCGCTCCTGCGTCCAATGCGTATATGACCTCTTTATGCGCCACAGAAGAGTCCTGAAAGAAGACCCCATCGATGAGAACGATGATCCGCGCTCCATCCTGGGCAGCCCGATAAACGTCACCCCGCCGGGCAGGAGGCCGCCATTCAGCCTGCAGAATCTCCTCTGCCCTAGCTCTGGAGAGGCTTGGCCCTAGGAAGACGACGACTTCTGGCATTCTTTATCCTCTTGCCCACCCTTTCCCTGTCCACCCCAGCGATCTCAAGACCCGGGACGATCACCCTCACCACCGGAACGCCGATCTCTTCTCTGGTTAAATCGACCACCACTGCTCGCTCCAGGCCCGCCTCTTCCAGCTTGCTGATCATGAACTTGATATCCAAAAGGAAGTCATTGCTCTCAAAAGACTGAATATCAGCAAAGCTCTTTTTCTCCCCGATATCAAACCAATAACGGTTGAGCCTCTTGGTCCTTTCGTATCCGATTTGCCGGCGGAAATCGGCGGTGACGGTATCCTCTCTTGCCCCGTGGATCTGGGTGAGCCGGCTCTGCGCCACCTCAGTCAGGGCGCGCAGCACCGCCACCCGGGCGCTGGTGTGGGTACCCATCCCAGTGGTGAGCAGAGTGGGATCGCGCAGCTTTATATCATCGGCAGCAGCCGCGCAGGTGGGGATGTCGATATCGCTGGTGATATCCCGCAGGTAGACATCCACCTCTGCTGCGGCGAACCTCTCCAGCAGGCCTTGTGCCTGTTCGTCAACAACATCAGATATCAGCGGCCCCATGTGCCTCGTCGCCTCCACTATTGCCCAGGCGTCTCTCTCTATAACCTCAGCTAGACCGTGGAATATCGCCTCTTCCATCATATTCCCTGAGGCGAGACCGCTGGTGTTGGTCCGAAAGAGCCTCTTGTAGTCAGAGGACAGAGGATGAAATACCGCATTGGCTGGGACCTGTATCTCTTCGTCATTCATAATATCCCAGCCCAAAACCCAGGGGATCTCAGCGTCTGCATCCGCGACTGCTTCTGTGGGGAGTATCAGATCGACAGGGTTCAGAGCCTCGGCTTTCAGGCTGGAATAGCGGGCAATTGTCAGCTCCCTGTCTCGCACCTCTCCAGAGTAGCGCTCGAGCCCCTCCATCATCGCCGAGACCCTGGCCTCGACAGGAGTTGCCCCTTTGCCATTATAGACGGAGACCGCTCCCCGATCGGCCATCGGCCGGATGGAGGAGAAGACTGGTATACCGATTCGGTCCAGATTGGTTATATCGGCCACTCTGGTGATCCCGGCAGCGGGCAGCTTGGCCTCGATTCGCTTCTCAGTCTCCTCTGGGGATGCCGCCCGGTGAGTGTCCTCCTTGTATCTCTTTATGCAGGGCCCTAGCTTCATCGCCAGATCCTTGGGGAGCTATGGAATATAAACCCTGTTCAAGAGCACTGATCAAGAGCTCTTTTCAGGAGCTCGGTGGGGCCTCGGGCGGAAGGAACGGAAGGCGGTCTCTCATTCTATAAGCCAGGGCCTGGCAGGTGGCAACTAGCCGCCCGTCCTCTCCCGTTACTCTGATCTCACAGGAGGAGATCTTTCTGGACCGATTCGTCTCTTTCCCTTCGGCCCGCAAAGTCTCTCCGGGACGAGCAGGAGATAGGTAGCTGACATTCACTCCCAGTGCCACTGCCACTGTGCCATGGGAGTTGACGGTCAGCTCAAAGGCGGCATCTAAGAGTGAATAGATTGCCGCACCATGGGTCGTCCTGAAGAGGTTGTTCATCATCTCGTTCGTCTTCATCTTCAAGATAGCGTGCCCCGCCTCCAGCTCCTGGATCTCTATCCCGAACATCCGGGCATAAGGCTCACGGGCAAACTCCTCCTTTAGAGACTTTATACATTGGTCCATGGAAATCTCTCCTCTCCAGGGACCATTTCTCGAAACGGTTATATCTGCTCCGCCAGGATCTAGAGATAATGCCCTCTTCTCAAGGCCCAAGGCCGGAACCGGTCTCCATAGAGATCAGTGGATCTTCCGTATCCATCCTGCTCACTCAGGGCTCCATCAACATCTGGTTCGGCAAAAAATTCGATAAGTTGCTTCTATCCAGGATTCTGCTAATGATCTCCAAGGTCGACTCGACCACAGAGCATGAGAAGGAGGTCTTGTGCCGCTTTGAGGAGATCAGCGAGTTTGAGAGCAATGGCTATATTCTGACATCATATGCCCGCAAAAAGGACAGATACCGGGCGATATTCGTGGTCCCATTCTCCAATAAGAGGGCGCTGGAAAGGTTTATGGAGTCCGTATCCACGGAGACCGAGAAAGAGGATGTGAAGATCACCCTTTACTGGAGAGGGGGGAGGGTCAGGATGAACATCATGAAAGAGGAGCTGAGCACGCTCGGCTGCTTTAGCATTCTCAATGTGATCTATAGGGATGATCAGATCGGAGAGCAAAACAGGAGGGAGAAGCCATGAGGTTTGCATGTTGTACAGAGGAGATTGAGATATCAGGAATTAGGAAATGCTTCGAGTCGGCTATGCCCGGCTCGGTCAATCTGGGACTGGGCCAGCCGGATTTCGACACTCCATCTCACATAAAGAGGGCTGCGATCAGGGCCATAGAAATGGGGCAGTGCGGCTACACCCCCAACTGCGGAGTGCCGGCGCTCAGAGAGGCACTGGCAGAGAAGTTGATGAGAGAAAACCAGATCGACTGCACCGCCGATGATATAATGGTCACCAGCGGTGCCAGCGAGGCCCTATTCCTGGCAATCGTCGCCCTGGTAGACCGGGGCGAGGAGGTGCTGGTGGGAGATCCAAGCTTCCTCTCCTATGCCGAGCTGACTCGGCTGGTGGGGGCAAGGCCCGTCTCCGTCCCCTTAGACGAGGACCTCCGCATAACCCCGGAGGCAATTGGGGAGCGAATAACAAAAAAGACCCGGATGATAATCATCAACTCCCCCTCCAACCCCACCGGATCGGTCCAGACCGAGGAGCAGATGAGGGCTATCGCCGAAATAGCCGATGACGAGGATATCGCCCTCCTCTCAGATGAGGTCTATGAGCATTTCATCTACCGGGGAGAGCATATCAGCCCGGCTAGGTTTTCAGATAATGTGATCACCGTCAATGCCGTCTCCAAGACCTATGCCATGACCGGCTGGCGGCTGGGTTATCTCGCCGCCCGGAACGAGGCTATAGAGCAGCATCTCAAGATTCATCAGTATGTCCAGGCCTGCGCCAGCTCCATCTCCCAGGCCGCAGCCCTGGAGGCGATCTGTGGACCCCAGGATTGCGTTCGTCAGATGAGGGATGAGTTTATGAGCCGCAGAGACCTTCTGGTAGCAGGCTTCCGGGAGATGGGAGTGGACCTGACAGAGCCGGATGGCGCTTTCTATCTCTTCCCTCGGGTGGGAGACGGCGACCTGGTGGCCAGCAAGCTGGCAAGAGCAGGGGTCATCACCGTTCCAGGATCTGCTTTTGGAGAGGGCGGAAGGGAGCATATCCGGATATCTTATGCCGCCAGCCGGGCCAATCTCGAGGAAGCGCTGCGGAGGATGAAAGATATCCTTTAAATAGGTGAGTCGCATTCGCCCTCAGGAGTGATGAAATGAAGGAGCAGGTTGAGGTCAGAGAGCTGAAAGAAGGAAGGTATGTAATCATAGATGAAGAGCCCTGCATAATCAAGAGCATATCCCATTCCAAGCCCGGCAAGCACGGTTCGGCCAAGGCGAGGGTGGATGCCATTGGCATCTTCGACAACCAGAAGAAATCCATCGTCCAGCCGGTCACCACCAAGATCTACGTGCCAACTGTCGAGCGCAAGACCGGCCAGGTCTTGTCCATCGGCGACACATCGGTGCAGCTAATGGACCTGGGCAGCTATGCTACCATCGATGTTCCCATAACAGAGGACCAGAAATCCAAGATCGAGGAAGGCAAAGAGGTAGCCTACCTAGCGGTGATGGGCAGGACCAAGCTGGACATTCGCTAGGGATTAAGCGATCGGCTTCCTGTTCCCAAGGCGGGCTCGTTCATCTTTTCCTGGCCTGCCTTCGATTTCACATTTTGTGGGTAGCTCGGAGGCTATAAGTTGTCATCCTACTCCGCCTATAAGGGCACGGGTTTTGATCAGCTGGATCCCTTCGATTCCAGCGACAGCAATCTGTGGCGCAAGGCGGAGTATCTGGGCCGATACCTATTTGCCGCCGATTTTCTGCGCAGCCGGAGCATAAGGCTTGCCGCTGATGTATCCTGCGGCCTGGGATACGGATCGATTGAGCTGGCCACCGCCTCCGAGGAGGTAGTGGGCATAGATGGCAGCCCGGAGATGATCGAGCGGGCGATGGCTGGATGCCAAGAGCCCAATATTCGCTTCAATTGCCTGAACCTGGAGGAGGACGATCTCTGCAGGCATATCCGGGAAGGCTCCTGTGGGGCAGCGGTCAGCTTTGAGACCCTGGAGCATCTGAACGATCCGGGCCGGGCGGTGGATCAGTTCTCCAGAATCCTCATGCCGGAGGGCTTTTTCATCTGTTCCGTCCCTAATGTTATATCGGAGTCGGGAGATGACGCCGGCCTGCCAAAGAATAGGTCCCATAAGCAGTGGTTTAACTTTCCCTCGCTCTGCCGGATGGTGGAACGACGCGGCATGAGGGTGATATATCGGCTGGGCCAGTCACGCTCAAGAATGCTCTATCGAAGAGAGCAGCAGCTCTTCAATGCCAGGAGGATCAGGCGGAGGCTGAGCGACGAGACGGTGATGCACTCTGAAGAAATGATCCGCTGGCTGTCTTATGTTGCCGCCTATCCATCTGTGGAGGATGTCGATGGATCCTACTCCATCATCATCATCGCCCAAAAGCAGGGCTCAGATTAATCAGATCCATTTGACTGTTATCTCATCGTTCAGATCGATCACTGCTCCATAGCCCCGACGCAGCTCTCCTACGTTCACCACCAGGGTGGAGCCGATATGACACTCTCCCCGATCCTCATGAATATGGCCGCATAAGACCAGATCGGGCTGATAGTTCTCTATGAATCGGCGCAGTTCAGAGGAGCCGGATCTCTCGCCATTGTAAAGAATATCACAAGCCCCCCGGGGCGGCTGATGAACGATGACGATCTTGGCCCGGGTACCAGCCACCTCCTGGTAGGCTTTCTCCAGAACGGAATAGACCTCATCATCGCGATGGTAGTACCTATTGGGATCGCCAAGTCTGCGGGGATCTCGGGCTATCATTCCTCCCATGCCAAGAAATCCGTACTCCTTATGGCGAAAAGAGGATCGGTGAAGGACA
>NZ_DAKC01000132.1:22713-24509 GCF_002496465.1 Methanosaeta sp. UBA356
ATAAAACCCGCTTTCTCCCAGAGATCAGGGACGACATCTCTGTGGTCCATATTGCCGGGAACTATCAGCACTGGCGGACCAAGGCGGGCGAGGGCCATGGCAGCAGGCTTCGCTCCCTCTGTTGAACTGGCATTATGGAGGTCGCCGCAAAAGGCAATCAGGTCGTACTTGAGGTCCTTTAGATTCCTGATCCCCTCAGTGCAGTCATGCAGGTCCGCCAGACCCAGAATCCTCAGAGCCCCACTCATGGACCATCTCCAGAATATGGCTATGGATCTCCAGATATTTAGATCTCTACGATATCGTATGGGCGGGCTTGGATGATGCCGCTTCAGCCTGCGGGGGGAATACGTCCACTATGACCACGTTGCTCGGCTGGTTGTTGATCACGAAGTAGAGCATGTGTCTTCCTGCTTGATCGGCATCAAAGCTCATATTGTTGTAGCCAGGATTGAGTTGATAGACGCAGTAATCGTGAAATATGCTGTTTGTCTGAATGGTATGGTAGAATCCGGCATCTCCTCTCTGGGGTACATAGGCTACCAGCTCCAGCTTGCTTCCCAGGGGCACGACTGCATACTGCGACCAGTTAGCTGTTCCCTTTATCCATAGATCGCTTCTGGTGGCCATAGCAGATGCATATTGAGAATATGCCAGTCCCTGACCATCGCCATAATAGACTGCTATCGGCTCTTTCCCAGATATATCATACTGGGCAGGTTTGCCGATCACTCCGCCCTCAGCAGTCTTTGTGGCAGCGGCAAAATATTCGCTATAGGGAATGAATGCGCTCTGTGCTGCACCCGCAGTGTAGAGGGACGCGTCCGAGGGCAGGGGATATCTGGCGCTGGGCACGGGCTGGTCCAGCCAGTCCAGCATTCCCGCCAGGCCCTCGTCCAGAGTCCCACGACCATAAGACTGGCCGATGTTGGGATTCGAGTAGCCTGTATCTGCGGCAAAAGCCGGTAATGGAATGCTGATTGCCATTATGCAGATAAGAAATATGACCTGTTTCATCTCATTTCACCCGCAAATGGGTTTCGACACATCCTATTTAAACTTGCGTCAAAAGTTCGACAATCAGTGAAAGATCAGGGCGTCCTTTGGGCAGGCGTCTATGCAGCGGCCGCACTTTATGCAATCCGGCAAATCCTGCAGCTCAAATACCCGAAGCTGCATGGGGCAGACCTTCTGGCACCTCTTGCAGTCAATACATAAATCCCCGTCCAGCTTGAGCTGGTATTTGCTGCCTCCCATAATCCTCTGCAATGTGCCCATGGGACAGAATGTGCACCAGGTCCGGGGGGCGATGATCACGCCAAAGAGTATGGCAATGGAGGTGGTGATTATGCATAGGGTGACAAATACCATTCCGATTCGGTCCACCACCCCCTGGGTTCCTAATAGCCGGTAGATCATAAAGCCCATCAGGGCGATGAAGATGGGAATCCTGATCCACATGCTGCGCAGGAAAAGAGGGATCGCCAGCCTTCGGCTAAGGGGGGCCAGCCAGAAGTCAACGAAGCTGCCCCGGGGGCAGAGGTTGCCACAAAACCATCTGCCTCTGAAGGGGGCAATGATCAGAAGGGTGGCGAAGACCAGCAGGAGGATGTAGCCAAGCTTGGGATAAAAGATCCCGCCAATCGATACAATCAGCACGATCATGCCCAGATAAGGGGTAATTGCCCTGATTTTGGACTGTTTCATAGTTAATCCTTCTCTCTTGAAGACGCCTCTGCCCTCGGGATCCTATCCATTAAAGATATGTTATTTAAAAAATCAAACTGCGCGCGGCC
>NZ_DAKC01000097.1:0-11742 GCF_002496465.1 Methanosaeta sp. UBA356
TGCTTTTTTGGTATAGCAGAAAAGGTGGGATATAAATACAAAAGAAAATCCACCGTGGAGATCGAAAACGATCTGAGCGACTTGAGCCATGCTTTTAAGAATAAAACAGATTACAAAAACGCAAAATGGATGAAGTTATCAGAAATTCCTGTTTACGAAAGGTTAGATCCGCAATTTTATATAAAGCAGACAAATTTTTCTTCGGATTATGTTATATTAAAAGATTTATTAATAGAACCTATCAAAAATGGGTTTCCATATGCCAGTGGGTATTTTGGGAAAGGCGACACTCATATGGTTAAAATAAAACACATCAATAATTCGCTCTTAAATCTCGATGAGTTGGATCGACTGCCAAAAGAATACTACGATACTTGCAACAACGTCTCCTTGATGGAAGAGGATATTGTGCTGGGAATGGACGGAAAAAAGGAATTTAGAGCAAGTTTTATAGATAGTAAGGTGTTAGATGTCGCAATCAATCAGCGAATTGCTGTAATAAGAATTGATAAGAATAAAATCTCACCAGCATATGTTTTTTTTGTCTTAATTTCGCCTATTGGACAAAAACAGCTCATGAAAGACAAGACGCAGACAGCAACGGTGGCACACATAAGTAATGATATAATTAATAATATTAAGATACCAATCATAGATGAAAAGTTGATTGAGAAAATTGATGAAGATTTTAAAGAGTATATAAAATCACTAAGAGAAACCCAAGACGTTTTTAAAAATATCACTGGTGGAGTCATGGATTAAGAGGTTCAATTTGTAGGATCGGCATGAAATCCACCGAAACGTGAGTTACTTATTTTTATTTATTTCAAAGTTCAATCAATTTGCATATCAAAGAATATAACCAATTAACTGACTATATCTGTCACTAAATTTGCAGGCACACGACTAAATTTGCAGAACCGACTTTACATGCAAAGCCGATTGATTACAAAGCTTTTTATAGGCGGCCCTCGTCTAAAAAGGCGGAATGTCCGAGACCAGCATATATGTTGTAAAGACCACTGCTAACCAAGAACGATCAGTGGCCAACATGATCGCCCAGATAGCGCGCAAGGAAAAGTATGATATAAGGGCACTGCTGGTTCCAGATGTGCTGAAAGGCTACGTACTTGTGGAATCACCAGCTCCAGAGATTGTGGATCAGGCGATCCAGGGAATACCGCATGCGCGTTCTGTGATCAAAGGGGCCTCAAATATAGGAGAGGTTGAGCACTTTCTCACCCCCAAGCCTGCAGTTATCGGCATCAATGAAGGTGCAATCGTTGAGCTCATATCCGGGCCGTTCAAGGGAGAGAAGGCAAGGGTCAAGCGCGTGGACCTTGCTAAAGAAGAGATAACTGTAGAGCTCTTCGAGGCCATGGTTCCCATCCCCATAACAGTGCGGGGAGATCACGTTCGCGTTCTCAGCAAAGATGAAACTTAGAGGTGATTTATTTGGCTAATGTTGTAGAAGCATTGGTCCCAGGCGGAAAGGCTAGCGCGGGACCACCTTTGGGGCCGGCTCTTGGACCTCTGGGCGTGAATGTCGCCCAGGTGGTTGCCAAGATCAATGAAGAGACAAGCGATCTCAATGGAATGCAGGTTCCAGTTAAGGTCATTGTGAAGTCCAGAACAGAGTTCGAGATCGAGGTTGGAACGCCGCCCACATCGGCATTGATCATCAAGGAGGTCGGTGGGGAAAAGGGCACTGGAGATAAGACAACAATCGGTGACCTTACAATGGAGCAGGTCCTGAAGATCGCGAACATCAAGAGAAAGGGCCTTCTATCCAAATCGCTCAAAAATGCCGCTCGCGAGGTAATAGGTACTGCAGGATCGGTGGGCGCCACCGTGGATGGAATGTCCAGCAAGGATGCCCAGCTGGCAGTGGCCAGCGGCAAATACGATGAGATATTAGAAGCGAAGGCTTAAATATAGTGCTATGATCTGAGTTTTGATTCTCTTTTTTGAGAAGCCGTAGGAGACCATAAGAGTCGCAGACTACGGAGGGTTGAAATGGATATCGAAGAAGCCGTAAAGCAGGCTATCACTGAGGCCCCTGCCAGGAAGTTTGCCGAGAGCGTGGATCTGGCGATAAACCTCCATAATATCGACCTATCCCTGCCCGGGAATAGAGTCGATGCCGAGGTTATCCTTCCCCACGGACTGGGCAAGCCTACCAAGATCGCTGTATTCGCTGCCGGTGAGACTGCCCTGCGCGCCAAGAGCGCGGGAGCAGACCGGGTAATCTCCGGGGATGAGATCAAGGAGTTCGCCGGAGATAAGAGAGCAGCGCGCAAGCTGGCGGACGAGTACAAGTTCTTCATCGCAGAGACTCAGTTCATGCCTGTCATAGGAAAGAGCCTGGGTTCAATCCTGGGCAAGAGGGGCAAGATGCCCACGCCACTGCCGCCAACGCAGGATGTCACCCCGCAGGTGCAGAGGCTTAAGAACATGACAAGGATCAGGTCCAGGGACAGGCCAACCTTTCACCTGACGATTGGGAACAGAAATATGAATACCAAAGAGCTGGCTGATAACATTGAAGCAGTGGTCGTCAAGCTCGAACAGACTCTAAAGGATGGTCGGCATAACCTGAAATCAGTTTACGTCAAGACCACCATGGGCCCTTCCATAAGGGTGATCTAAATGGCTGGACAGATCCGTCACACTACCCATATACCGGAATGGAAGGTCAAAGAGGTAGATGAGCTGGTTGATAAGATCAGCAAAAGCAGAGTGGTGGGAGTTGTAGGTCTTCGTGAGATCCCGGCGGACAATCTGCAGAAGATGAGAGGGGATCTGAGAGGCAATGTGGAGATAAGAATGGTGAGGAACACCATTGCCCGCCGTGCCCTGGAGGCTTCCCCCGTCCAGATAAAACCACTGGCCGACTTCATTGAGGATCAGACAGCATTGATCTTCAGCGATCTGAACCCCTTCAAGCTCAATAGCATGCTGGAGAAGGGCAAGCAGCCCATGCCCATCAAAGCTGGCACCCGTGCCCCCAAGGATATTGTGATCGAGGCAGGTGAAACTTCTTTCTCGCCAGGTCCCATGGTCGGCAAACTGCAGGCTGCAGGCATCCCCGCGGCAATTAAGGGCGGAAAGGTGGTCATCAATCAGAAGATCACCCTGGCCAAAGAGGGCGAAGTTGTCCCTGCCAAGACCGCAGAGATCCTTAAGACCATGGAGATCTTCCCCAGAAATGTAGGTCTGGAGCTGAGAGGCGCCTATGAGGGCGGCCTGATATTCAGCTCCAAGGATCTAGCCATAGATGTGGAAGGCCAGGTCGCCAGGATAAGCGAGGCTTCTGCTAAGGCATTCAGCTTTGCAGTGGAGATCGGATACCCCACGCCAGCTACCATTGGACCCATGCTTCAGAAGGCCCAGACCAAGGCCAGAGCCCTGGTGCTGGATGCGGGAATGATCATCCCCAGCATGATGGAGTTCATTTTGGCCAAGGCGGCCGCTAATGCAAGTGCCATCGCCGGCCTTGCCAGTGGAGAGATGGCTCAGGCTGCACCTGCAGCCACAGCAGCGCCCGCTGCAGAGGAAAAGCAAGAAGAGAAGAAGGAAGAAGAAGGAGACACCGCTGCAGGACTTGGTGCTCTATTCGGTTAATTTGGTCTTAATTAATAGAGGTTGATATAAATGGAATACGTATATGCTGCATTACTGCTTCATAGCGCAGGCAAAGATGTTACTGAGGAAGGAATAAAGAATGTCGTCGCAGCCTCTGGTGTTGCTGCGGATGATGTCAGAATCAAGGCCTTGGTGGCCGCTTTAGAAGGCGTGGACATCTCCAAGGTCCTCTCTCAGGCCGCTGCAGTCCCCGTAGCCGCTGCCGCAGCGCCCGTCGCTGCTGCTGCCGCTGCACCCGCAGCCAAAGAGGAAAAAGAAGAGAGCAAAGAGGCTGCAGAGGAGAGCGGAGTAGAGGGCCTGGGCGCCCTTTTCGGCTGAAGCTCTCCACAGCCTTTTCTTTTTTATCTCGGCGTTTTATCGTTTCTCCAAGTAATTCTCAAACCTAAAGCTCATAAAAAAGGGATTTGATTTTTAGATGCCTTCTGAGGGCACGATTTTGCTAAATATCCTCCAGCTTTTCCACGCCCAGCTTCTTTACATTCGGCTTCCATATATTGGCCGGCATCCATTTGGGGGCGTTTGATGGTTTAGGAACCTGTATCCTCTCGCCCTGAAATATGTGAACCTTCTTAGTGCCTCTCTCCCTGAGACGGATGTCGGTGAATCCCCGGTTTGCCGCCTTCAAAGCTGCTTGCCTTGGCTGCTTGCCCGAAAAGACGCCGATCTCGTTGCCCTCTTTATCCCTCAATGCAAAATTTCTTTTCTCGATCATATTATGCCTCCATTCCCCATATGCAGTGGGCTTTATGCCGCGCAGCATGTCTATATATCAATTGATCTTATATTAATCTTTTGTTTGATTTCTGTGAATCGAATGCTTTATCATTCCAGCAATAGACCATATTCACTATGGCATGGGTCATGTGGTTCACTGGGCTCCCCGGCTGCGGGAAGACCACCATTGCGATGGAAGTGAAAAAGAGGCTTCAGGAAAGGGGGATAGAGGTTAAGATCCTCCAGCTGGACGAGATCCGAAGGGTCATCACCCCAGAGCCGAAATATACAGAGGAGGAAAGGGACATCGTCTACGCCAGCCTGGCCTATATGGGAAAGATCCTGGCGGAAGAGAATAAAAACGTCATCATCGATGCTACCGCCAACAGACGCCGCTACAGAGATCTGGCCAGGCAATTGATCCCCAACTTCGCCGAGGTCTTCATCCGCGCTCCTTTAGAGGTATGCATGGATAGAGAAGAGAGGAGAAATGCGGTATTCTCTCCCAAAGATATCTACAAGAAGGCGGGGAGAAAGAATGCGCTCGTTCCGGGGGTCAATGTGGCCTATGAGGATCCGATCTCTCCTGAAATTGAGGTTGACGCGGCTGTATCCAGCCCTCTTGAGAGCTCAAGCTACATCGCAGATCGAATCGCAGAGCTCTATGGATCGGCATGATTCGAGAACGGTCTAGCCCATTCCAGCGATCCTGGATGGCACTCCTGCAATCCGGAAAGGTTAAAATATAGTCACTAAGACTTCATATCAGGAGTGAAGATTCTTGAAGTGTAATGCAGGCTTTGTGGGTTTCGATGGAACAGAGAATAAAAGGACTCTTCTTGCTACCGCAGAGGTCAAGAAAGCGGCTGGAATCGATGGCGATCTGAATGTGCTCCTCAGAAAACCTCATGGCCGGGCCAGGTCTATCATGGCCAAGTTCAACCGCCTTTACGGGGTGAAGGCCTATCTCAGCGATATGGCCCTTAAGGATAAGTGGCAGGCCGCAGGGGTGACGATCGAAGGCGGATACGATGACTTCTTTTCTTCATCCGATTTTATCATGGTTGGAACCCCCGGAGACCAGGAGCTGCCCTACGTCGAGGCGGGCCTGGCCAACGACTGCTTCGTCTCCCTCATGGGAGGAGCAGACCGGCCTGAGCTATTGAAGGGATTGGAGGAGAACAAGAAGGTCAAGATCACAGAGGAGCTGAAAGCTGACTTCTCCCAGGAGTTCTTCTTTGGTCTGGAAAACTATCAGATGTTCCTAAATGCCAAACCGAAGCTGGTGCAGTGCACAAGCTGCAACACCACGGGCCTCTCCCGGCTGGCTCTGGCCGCCCGGCCCCTGGGCCTTACCGCCGTCCTGGGGAACATCGACCGCAGGCATGGAGATCCGCATACTGTGGTCAAGGCCTCGCCCAGCGCCATTCAGTTCGGCAAGGGAGCTGGCCACCAGGGAACAGATGCTGGAACCATCTTCGAGGAGGTCAACTTCTCCATCCGGGCGAGCAAGGTGCCAACCACCGTCCCCCACACCAACTTCCTGAATCTGGTCTTCAAGGGAGATGTGACTGCAAGTCAGCTGGTAGAGCAGTACGCCAAGACAAGAGAGGTGGTGGTGATGCCCTATCAGGACGAGGGCAAGAAGCACGATTGGACCAGCGAGATCTTAGAGGCTTTCCTATCCGGCATAGAAAGGCCCATCAGCCCGGAGATATTCGAACTCATAGTCTCCGATGCCATAATCCCCTTTAGGCTTGGCGACTACACCATCCTTCAGACAGTCTCCATGGTGGAGCAGATGTCCATCGCCGTGCCAAACCACGTTGAGTCCTATCTGCTTTCTGCAGGCTATCCCGCAGACGACGTGCACTCTCTGGTGGATAAGACCCTGGGCATCATGCATGGCATCTGGCCGGATAAACTGAGCTGCTGAATGCTCGCCCCCAAAGCAGGACAGTCATAGGTTGGGCTTGGGTTAGAATGCCAGAGGAGATTCGGGCCCAGTTTGAGGACGATAGGATCCGCCTGGGCCCTGAGGCCCTGCCTGAACTATTCGAGCAGGGCTACTTCGGCCGGCCCAAGGGGAAGGGCTTGGAGCTCTCATTGGTGGAGGCGGCCTATCTCCTGGATCGATCAAGAATAAAGATAATGCGCAATGAGAAGGAGCTGGACTTCAGATCCTTTTTTCAAGCTGCCTCCTCAATGGAGAAGGGGTTTGAGTTTCGCTATGTGGTCTACAAGGATCTGAGGGAGCGGGGCTACTACGTCCAGCCCGGCAGACCGGATTTTCGGGTCTACCCCAGGGGAGGCCACCCGGGAAAGGGGCCGGCGGAATTTTATGTTCTGGTCATATCGGAGCGCAATCCCTTGCCTTTAAAGGATATCATGGAGCCCGTCCGCCTGGCTGGACAGATGAGAAAGAAGCTCATGCTGGCCATTGTGGACGAAGAGAGCGACATCACCTTTTATGAGGCACGCGAGCGGTCGATGGCCGGGATGATGGCCGGGCTGGAGAACGGAGGCATGGCCACCCTGCTGGAGGACCGGGTGGTTCTATGGGACACGGAGGCCTCTCGTCTTCTGCATGAGAGTGGATTTTTTGGTAAGCCCGTGGGCGAACGGCTGCAGCTCTCTTTGGTCGAGTCGGCATACCTGCTGGAAAAAGGCAAACTTCAGCTGACTGACCGCCAGGGAAGACCGGTCGACCTGCCTGCTCTCACCGCCAGGGCAGAGCAGATCGATGAGGACTTCGAACTCAAGCTGGGCGCCTACCGGGACCTGAGGGAGAAAAGCCTGGTGGTCAAGACGGGATTCAAGTTCGGCACCCACTTTCGGGTCTACAAGCAGGTACACGGGACTCTAAAAGTCCCTCACTCTGAGTATCTGGTGCATGCCATCCCTCTGGATCATGTCTTCATGCCTCCGGTTCTCTCCCGCGCCGTCCGCCTGGCCCATTCGGTGAGAAAGCTGATGGTGTTCGCTTATCCGGATGACGGGATCGGATATCTGGAGATCAAAAGGCTGAAGCCTTGACTAATGTTAAAATACTAGCTGCAACCAGCAGATATCATGCCTAAGATCGAGGTAGAGCTGGATTCTGATCTGAACGACCGGCTATCGAATTTTGTTATAAAAAGCAGAGGAGCCCTTTATGTGCAGCGCTCCGAGGTGGTAGTAGAGGCCATAAAGGACTATTTGGATCGCAATGAGAGAAAGGTCCGGAGGTCCCACGGCTGATCTCATCTGGGAAAAGGATGGGATTTATTGAGGGCTTGATCCAGGATCAAAATACCCTGCAGTACGGTCAGATCCGGTGAGACTCTATGGGCTCATGGGTCTACAGGTCTTCCGGTCTAATTTTTTCCGCTCCGCCCTTCTCTTTTTCCAATTTCACCAGGCTGCCATAGGCCAGCCCGGCATCGGTGAGGGTTATTTGCCCATCATGCACCTCCAGCAATCCTGCCAGCTCCAGCCGGTGCAGCTGGTAGTCGAGCATTCGATCGCCCACCTCTTTCGCGATCGCGTCCACTGTCAGATGGCCCTCATTCATGAGGATGAGCATCCTCCGGCGGATGGGATTCTCCATAGCGTGATGCACCATGGCCATCTCCTCCGGAGACTCGGGCTTGGCTTTGCGTCCCATAAGCATGAGAAACTGCATGGCAGGCTATGGGTATCTCTCTTTCGCCTGGAATTAGATCAGAGGATCTCGGCAGCAATCTGAAAACAGAAAGCCACAGGGCATCTTTTTCCGTCGTGGTCTATGCAGGAATGGGGCTGAGCTTTTTTGGCGGAGTCCTCCATCAGGTTTAAGTTGCAGTCTGCATTAGAATGATTTATGCGCAGGCCGGATCTTTTGATCGGTTTGATCTTGGTGTTTGTCTTCTTCAATTCCATCATATTCAGCACTGCAACATCCATCCAGTCCGCCGAAGATGACCCCCTTCTAAATCAGCTTATACTGAGCGTGTATGTCGACGAAGGTGGAAGGTGCTTGATCACTGGATATGTTGAGGATCCTGAATCCTTGCCCTTTTTGAACTCCTCAGAGTATTCTATTGATGATGAGAGCAGGCAGCTGTATGCTATCACCAATGCCCTAACCTCCAAATCCGCTGATAACTGGAGCCTTAGATTTGAGTCTCCAGGCATCCATGAAGAGTACAGGATTATCTTCTATCTGCCAGAGAACGCAAAGCTCAGCGGAGTTGACTCTTCTTATGGTCTTGATTATCTGGTCTATGCCGCCAACCGATCAGTTGTCGCTGAGGTTTATGGACATGATATTTTGGATCCTGCGGTTGAAATTGGATATGCTCTTCAGATCGACGAGGCAACCGCGGCGTTGGCAGATACAGTCACCTCTGCTGGATCAAATGCTGGAATATCGAATTTAAAAATGGAAATTTTGCAATATGTTGCGATATTAATTACTATTTTGCTGCTTATTGGCGCTGTTTTTCTGATCCGCTCCTCCAGGCGCAGGTCAAAACCTTTGGGGCCTGGAAAATGCCCTGCCGCTCATGAGCATATGATAAAAACCCAATCATCCGGCCATAGAAACGCTGAGCATGAGGATCAAGTTCAATCTGCTCAAAAGAATGATGGCAGCGAGGAATTCAGAGCAGGTATGGCGGATACCAGCGAAATATCCGCGGTGATGGCTACTTTGACGGACAAAGAGCAATCCGTCTTAAAGCTTCTGCTGCAGCGCGGAGGGAGGATGGTCCAGAGGGATATCAGCTATGAGACGGATATCTCTAAATCATCTCTATCAGGCATTTTAACCTCAATGGAGAAGCGCAAATTGATAACCAAAAGAGAAAAAGGCAGAACGAACATAATAGAATTGTCAGAGAGATTTAAGAACAATAAAGAACAATTTTAAGCATTTTTGGGAAATAAAATCTCAATCCTGGTTCGGCCTGGATTTTTTCTATCGTTCAGTGCAAGGAGTGGTTTGAGGATGGCAATAGTGGCCATCCCATCTGGAGATAAGTAAAATATGAAATACATAGCTGTATTGTCGGTTTTAGCGGTGGCATGCCTGCTGGCATCTCCTGCCCTGGCAGCACAAAACGGAAAAGCATCGCAGAATGGACTGGCAGGCCAGGATGGGCCTGGGGCTCAGTATGGCAATTGCGGCGAGGACTGCAGGAATTCCAACTGCCCATACGGAAGCCAGGATGGTCTGGGCAATCAGAATCAGTATGGTCAGGAAGATGATAACGGTCCAGCCGCTCAGAATGGCAAAGGTGCTCAAAGTGGCCCGGCCGCTCAAAATGCAAATCAGGGCAAAGACTGCAACAACCCCAACTGCCCATATGGTAACCAGGAGGGACTGGGCAACCAATATGGAAACCAGGATAACGAAAGGTCGAATGGCGACTGTGACGGCGATCGCGATCGTAACCGCGACGGCAGTTGCCAAAACTAACTTTGGCCACATGAATATCTGAATGCAATGGGATGTCAAAGGGGCGAAGATCCCTTACATCCTACAATAACATATATTACCTGGCAGGACGTGCGGTGATTGAGATGAGATGCATAATGCGCCAGGCTTTGGCTTTTTTCGCTCTGGCATTATTGTTGCTGGTGATATGCGGTCCATGCTCAGCAGCTCAGAATTTGGATGCAGGAGCGCGGCAAATGGGCGAGACTGCTGGCCCTCAAATCGAAGGCAATTCTCCATCCCAGACCGCCAGCGCCTCTGGGTCTCAAGAAGATAATCCTTCAGTATCCCAGATGGGCGAGAGATCAAGGTCCCACATGGGCGAAACGAACAGCCTCTCATTGAATTCCTCCGGCGGCAAAGGTGCACAAAGCACATCCAACGGCGTTGGCAGAGGAAATGTCGATGTCCAGAATTGGCGGGGAACGGCGAGCAATGATGCCGAATCATATCCCGTCAGGCTGAACGTGGAGACCATATCGACTTTAGACCCGGATGTTGCCAGGAGTCTTCTCTCATCAAACCTCAGCCTTGAGGATATAAGATCCCGGCTGGGATCTGGTAGTAGGAATACTATTTTAAGGGGGAGCTTTGGGATCAGCAACGATAGCTATCATCTGGTGAATGTCACCATAGAATCATCGGACAACAAATCCACTCTGAGTGCGAGCCTGGCAGGTCAGGGCGCCACTTCCGGTTCGATAGATCAAGCCGAGATCGCAGGGCATATATCTGCGGCCATTTCGGCAGATGATTCAGAAATTGCCCGTGGCCGTGTGGTCATCGACGACGATTCCGGGCACAGCGGCACATACAACATTGAGCTGGAGAGGCAGGGCGGCCGGGGCTACATGTGGGGCATGCAGGGGTGAATTTGAATCGAAAAAACTCTATGTCTTTTGTGCCTCGGTGGTGAACCGCAGTGCTCTGACCCAACCACAGAGGCACAGAGGCCATATTGTCTGCCGGACCTCACCCACTTAATTCAGCGAAGAGCCGCAAAACTGTCCACGCAGCAAGGCTCCAGAGAGCTCCCGGTGGAGCTCTTGACCAATCAGATCAAGACCGCTTTTTACTTATCCATGCAAACCAATGGAGGTCAGAATTTCGCTCAATGATTTCAGGTGAGATATGTCAGCTTCTCCGGCCTGAAGACCGGAGCTTGCCTCCTGGTTATATCGAGGCTTCGGGGCATACTGACTGATACCCACTGCATCGTAATGCAGTAAATTAAGAGTGCCTTGGAAACAGTTTCTCCAAGGAGGAGATACAGCTATGAGAATAAATAATTTGCGAATTAGTGGAGGTGAAGTGCGCAATTCCTCTCCGGCCTGAAGACCGGAGTTCCCTCGCGCCATATATATGGATGACGACTTCAAAGAGGCTGCGGAGTTTCACGGCCACACTTGCCCTGGGCTTGCCATTGGCTATCGCATTGCAAAATATGTAAAAGAGCACTACCCTCGCTCCCAGGACGAGGAGCTGGTCTGCATCGCCGAGAACAAATCCTGTAGCATAGATGCCATACAATTCATGCTGGGCTGCACCGCCGGCAAGGGAAACCTCCTCTTCAAAGACTACGGCAAGCAGGCCTTCACTTTCTACTCTCGGGATAAGAATAAGGCACTGAGAATCTATTTCCGTGGCGGGATCCTCAAGGGTATGGATGAGCTGCGCCAGAAGATGGTTCAGGGAGAGCTGGGCCCGGAGGATCGGGAGAGGATGGCAGCCTTCCGCTCCCAGGCGACAGAGAAGGTCCTTTCCGCCAGGGACGAGGATATCCTCACTGTGGAGGAGGTTGACATTCCCGCTCCCGAAAAGGCCCGCATCCATCCCTCCCTGAAATGCGAGGAGTGCGGCGAGGAGTTCATGGAGATCCTGGGGAGGACGGCGGGGGGAAAGGTGCTCTGCAAGAGCTGCTTTGA
>NZ_DAKC01000097.1:12055-13689 GCF_002496465.1 Methanosaeta sp. UBA356
GCGAAAGCTGCATGAATGGGAAGAGGCCTCGAACCAAATACAATGAAACCGGAAAACATGGAGCTTATTCGAGCCCTGCTGGAGAACAAGGACTCGATTCAAGAGGACATCTTCGAAGACAGCGAGGAGATGCTGGGTATAGTGCCCTTCATCCTGCGAGTCATGGCCCGCCGGCCGGAGTTCATGATCTTCTCCTGCCTGAAGGACTTCTACGTCCTGCGGCCCAATAGCCTCGAGCCCAAGACCGCGGAGCTGCTGGCCGTTGCCGCCGCTGCTGCCTCGGGGGCAGACAAGTGCCTGAAGGTGCACATGAACGCCGCCCTTCGGGCGGGGGCAAGCCTAGACGAGATACTGGATACGCTGTTTATCGCCGCCCTCATCGGCCAGACAAAGGTCCTGGCCTCGTCCTTGCGCACCTTCCAGGAGTTCGAGGGCAGCCTGGATGAGAAGTAGCTATTTTTGCCGATGGCGATATATTTTCTGAGGAGCTTGATATGATGCTGATTGACTCCCCGGAAAAGACAGGTATGCTCCTGGTTCCCTATGGCTCTGCCTCACCCAGAGCGATGGCCACATATGAGAATATCCTGGCTCTATACAGAAAGGATTATCCCGGCATGCCCGTTCTTTTAGCCTTCACCTCTCGTCTTATGATAAAGAGGCTCCAGGAGCGAGAAGGAATCGCCATCCCGAATATCGAGGAGGCCCTGGGCAAACTCTCCGGCCAGGGCTGCAAACAGGTGGTGGTCCAATCCCTGCAGATCGTTCCCGGTGGGGAGTTCCATCGACTGGTATCCCTATCAAGAGAGTACGAAAAGAAGGATGCCGATCCGGAAAGGAGGCTGAAGATCACGATCGGCCTTCCTCTCCTTTCCTGCCTCGAGGACTGCCGGAGGGTCTCAGAGGCACTGCCAGACCTGTGGAGGCCCAGCAGAGATGCAGAATCAAAAGAGGGAGATGAGACAGTCAGGAAGAGCCAGTTCGCAGTCGAATCGAAAAAGGAAGCGGTGCTGCTGGCAGGCCATGGTACCGGCCACCCGGCGGACGCCATCTACTCCCAGATGGCTCAAGTCTTGAAGAAGGACTATGGCCAGGTATTACTGGGCACCATAGAGGGCTTTCCGAGCCTCTTGGAGATGATAGACGAGCTGAAGGTCATAGGCGCGCAAAAGGTCAGGCTGCGCCCCTTTTTGCTTGTAGCCGGAGGGCATGCCGAAAACGATATCTCGGGGCCTGCTCCAGATTCATGGAAGAGCTCTCTGGAGAGGGCGGGAATTGAGGTTGATTTTCATCTATCGGCCCTGGGCGAGATCGAAGGCATCGTCCAGATACTGAAAGAGCATAGCCTGAAGGCTCTGGAAGAGATGGAGATGCAAGCGGACAGAAGAGGGTGAACGCTCGCAATATCCGAAGAGCAGAGTATAATAACCAGAATTGTCTCATATTTGCATACGATGGCTCAAAAGAAGACCTACTGGGAGATGCAAAAGTCCTTCTGGAAAACACCGCCGGGGGTTGTCATCTGGTTTGGTGTGCTGCTGGCGATCCTCGCCGGTGGAATACTGGCGCTGAACTTCTTGGGATCACCCTATCCGGTGATCGAGTTCTTCGATGCCGAACCGGAATTCCTGGCA
>NZ_DAKC01000141.1:0-13635 GCF_002496465.1 Methanosaeta sp. UBA356
TATTATTTAGCGTCAAGCCCTTAACGTAGTCTGCTTCCGATATATCCGATCAAACATGAGCGATTCCATGCTCGATCTTCTCAACAAGCAAATTGAGGTAGAACTTCAGGAAAAGGGGATTGCCGTTCCCTCGATTGTTACCATCAAAGGCAAAAAGTACCTGCATGCTGCAATAACAAATCATCGGAGCCTTCAGAGCGACTTTGACTTATTGGCGCGAGAAGTAGTTCGAATCGGAGATGAGCTGGGCTAAAGGAAATTGCTATAAGCTCATTCCCGAATGCGCTGGCTGCCGTCCCGGGTCTAGGCTGATGAATGCCAGGTGCAAAGCCTTCCTAAGCAATGTATAACAGGCTTGGAGACAAATCTAGGAGAAGCCCAATAAGCGATATCAAGAAAGAGAAATTAGAGCGGGGGACGGGATTCGAACCCGCGAACGCCCGCGCGACAGGGCCCTCAACCTTGCTCCTTTGACACGGGCGTGGAAAACCCCCGCTCGCAAATATGAGTTATAGATCGGCTCGCTTAGCCGATCCCAGCTCTAAGATAGCTCTAGCGACATTGAATCGAGGTCAAGAGCCCTCTTCTTGATCTCTTCTGCCGCCCTTGTCACCATTCTCCATTGGCCAATTCGGTACGAATCAAGACGACTGCAAACTGATGATTCTCCGGCCGCTAATATTCGATACCCAGAGGTGGTTCACACTAAATGAAAAAGACATTCTCTCCTATCTGTTACAGATAATCGTATAGGAGGTTTATTTCCTTCAACAGCTCAATTGTTCTGTCCTTTTGAAGGATCTCCTCCGTCTTCCCATAGGCTTCATTGTGGCTCCTCGCTGTTTCATGTGGGTAAATTGAATTTGAGTTTCCCTGTCCTGAGATAAATAGTAGTAATGAAATTTTTTGTTGATCTGAAACCTCTGGCGCTATCCTTTGCAGCCTGAATCAGACTATTTGTTCCTTCCAGGATAGCATTATCGATTTTTGTTTTAATATAATTAGTCACGCCATTCCAGTGATTCTTTATCATTTTAGCGCATTCGATCACAGGATCGAGTCTGCTATGCGTAGCCCAATAATACCAGCGTTTGAGGTAGTCCTCGGCGGATTTCCGATATTCATAGCTCCAAAAGTCGCGAAGGGCTAATTTAATATTATAAGCTCTCATCGTTTTTAATCGGATGCTTTTTAGTGGCGTTAGCATCTTATTCTGATTGGCTGTGAGGTTCTCGGGATTTTTGAGCCAGATATATCTTGTTCTTTTCAGCAAAGCATTGTGTGATTGTTCCTCACGTCTGACTTTATCAACAGCTTCATTCATCAATTTCATAACATGGAATTTATCAAACGTTATCGATGCATTAGGAAAACTATTCTCTATACCAGATATAAAAGCTGGCGACATATCGCAGCAGAAATTTTCAATATTTTCACTAGATCCGTTATGCTGCTCTAGATCATCTTTAAACGATCCGATAGTTGAGGCATCTTTTCCTTCGCATACATGGATAACTCTCGACTCATCTAGATCTATAAATACTGAAACATATTTATGTCCTTTAGCTCTTGATGTCTCATCAACTCCGATTGATTTGACCATTGAAAAGTCCTCATTGGATCTAGCTTCTGCGACATAATGTTGCAGGACTCTCCATATCCGAGTATCATGTTCATCAATCATTTCAGCAATAGCAGTAACAGTCATGTATTGAGCCATAAGGACTATCAGAGAATCCATAAGCAAGGTGAAACCGCTACCTTTTCTTGCCCAGGGAACCTTTGACTGCTTCACTCCGCAGTCTTCACAGATCGTGCGAGGGACACGACAGTGGATATAGGTTTTAAACTGAAAGAAGTTCAAATGTCGCCAGGTTCTTTCGATAGTATCATGCACGCTGCAACCTGGATTGCCGCATTTCGCACAAGGAAATTTGCTGCCTGGTTCGAAGTCAACGTGTATATCAAGTTGCTTTCCTTCGGCACTGAAATCTATCGTCTTGATGTACCAAGGATCTTCAAGATTCAATGCTATCTTAAATAGGGCTTCCTGGGAGATTGACACGGCTAATTTTCTAGCATGAGTTGCTATAAAGACTTAACCAGCTACCCACAGAGAATAGCGAGGAGCCAAAAGGATCATCTTTGGAGAGGGCATAAACTCCAAAATGATATCTACAAGCTACATTGAGCGACTTAATCTGACGTGCAGACAAGATAACAACCGCATATCAAGGAAAACAATAGCATTTTCTAAGAAGGCTGAGGAATTGGATCATCAAATGACCCTGTACTTTGCATGCTACAACTACTGCCGAAAACATCGATCTCTAAAATATAAGGATGAGACGGGAATTACGAGACTAAATTGCCCCGCGAAACATGCAGGTTTGATCGACCATGTCTGGTGTTTGCATGAGCTATTGGTATATCCATATCATAAAATTCAAACCTATTATTGACTCACGACCCTTTTATCATATAAGCGCCAAAATATTAAAGGATTGCCTTAAGGCGAAAAAATAGCCTCTTCTCGGAGGATGATGGGGATACGCTCCTGGACTGCCTCCGACAGGCCGTCGGCCACATCGAAGATGACCCGGCCTTTCTGCCAGATGCAGTTGGCGATGACTACGTCTCCTGAAAAGCCGCGCTGGCCATCCTCCCCAGCTCCCTTGCCCTGGCGAAAGCGGCATCTGCGTTGACGCTGTCGCCGGTTGCTCTGAGAGCTTCACCTTTGTTGTACCAGGCCAAAGCATAGTCCGGATTGATCCTGATTGCCTCGTCATAGCAACGGATGGCTTCTGTATAGTTGCCTTGCTCTCCGGAAGCTCTGCCTTTGTTGTTCCAGGCCAGAGCGTCGTCTGGATCCAGCCCGATGGCCAGGTCATAGCAGTGGATGGCTTCAGTAAAGTTGCCCAGGTTGGCGTAAGCATTTCCTTTATTGTTCCAGGCCATGCCGAAGTCCGGATTGATCCTGATAGCCTCGTCGAGGAATCTAATGGCTTCACTGTGGTTGCCCTGCAAATGGTAAGCTACGCCTTTATTGTTCCAGGCCATGGCCAAGTCCGGGTTGATTCTGATTGCCTCGTCATAGCATTGTATGGCTTGCACATATTTGCCCTCAATGGCATAGTCAAGGCCTTTGTTGGTCCATTCTTCTGCCGTTTGCTGCCCTTGTACGCTGTGAGCTAGAATAAAGAGGAGGAGCAGTAAGCTCCAAAAGCATTTCATGGCCCTTTATGTGATCTTAAAGGAGATAAACTTTTCGAAAATTGTATCTATATGGCATTTCTCTCCCTGATGCAATATTTATCAATGCATTCTTTTGTATGATCGCACCTGTTCATTTCAATCCCCTTTGCATATCGCCAGAGTCTGAGCCTTGACCTGCTCCATCTTCTTCTTACCCACGAATACCTCTACCAGCTTCAAGGCGAACTCCATCGCCGTTCCCGGAGTGCGGCTGGTTATGATATTTCCATCAACCACCACCCGATCACTGGAGAACTGGGCGCACGACCTTACCTCCTCCTCCCCAGAAGGATGCACAGTGGCCTTCCGGCCCTGCAAGACTCCCGCTTTAATCAGGACCGATGGCGCTCCGCATATAGCTGCCACATACTTGTTCGCCTGATTCAGTTCCCTGATCATATTCAATATCCGTTCATCCTTTCCCAGGTTGATGAAGCCGGGCGCTCCTCCAGGAAGGACCAGGCCGTCCAGATCTTTATGATTGATCCTGCCCAGGCTGGTATCAGGCATCACCCGTACCCCATGAGATCCCTCTACCAATCCATCCTTCAACCCAGCGGTTACCACATCTATTCCCGCGCGTCTCAAGATATCAATGACGTTGATGGCCTCGATCTCCTCGAAGCCATCTGCCAGAGTAACCAGTATCTTCATGCCTTATAGCCTCCTCAATCAAGCTATTGGCATTGAATCCTTAAGTCTATTACTATTGATAACCCTCATTTTGGCAATCGCAATGCTAATCAATAAATATGGACCGGACCATCAGGGGTGCATATCATGATATGCAAACGCTGCGGACGGTGCTGCCTCCATCTGGACATCTTCGTCGTCAATCCCCGGTCAATTCTTCCCGACGGAAACATGAATAAGAACGATCCTGAGGCCATGATCCACAAGCCTGCGGGGCAGATGTGCCCCCACTTTGCCAATAAATCCGGACCAGAGGAAAAGATCGCAACCTGCACCATCCATCATCTGCCCTGTTATAGAGACACTCCCTGCGAGAAGTTCGAGCAGATCGGCCCAGAGGATTCCTTATGCCTCTTGAGCAGCTACCTGGATGGAAGGAAATGAGCCTGGAATGGGTCAATGGAATGCATCCCTAGACACCTTTTGCCTCCAGCGTCTCGGATGCCATCAGAAATCCGATTGCCCTCTCTGCCAAAGGATACCTATTCACCAGGGCCTTGAACCTCTTGCCATGATTCGGCTCGATGAGGTGGGCGAGCTCATGCACTATAACATAATCCTCCACCCATTGAGGAAGGCTTGCCAGACGGTCGCTTATGAGAATGGTCCGGGCGGCACAGTTGCACGAGCCACGCCGGTGCTCCTGGCGGGAGGAATATTGAATGCTATTCCAAGACAGGCTTCCCCGGAAATATCTCTCATTTAGGGCTGCCGCCCTCTGGCTTAAATGGAGGTCGTCCTTGGGGTAGATCCGTTTCTCCAGCCTGATTTGAAGCTTCTCTATATGGGCCCGAAGGGCGGCATCTGAGATGGATGCAGGAGCCAAGACCTCCATCTTTCCCGCCACCATCCGGGCCTGAATGGTCTTCTTCCGTCGCGCAGACCTCTTCACCACGATCTCCATGGAACTGAGCCTCCAGAATGATTGAGTTTGAGAGTTATTAATAGCTTTCTTCCCCAAATCTATATGGGACTATGACCGGATTTCACGGACATTCTTATTTATTATATTCACAATGCATATCATTTGCATATCATCGGCATTTCGCTTTGATTTTTCATCACCCCTTCATCTCAATTGCCTGTGCCAATCCTATCGCATCATCCGCAAACATAATTAACTATGAGATTATTTTTAAAAAACATAAGTTTACCTCAGTATTTGCCTCAAATATATCAAGGGGGTTATTAAGCTTGGGAATGGATGAGATCAAGGAGATTCGAAGCAGGATCAAAGGGATGAACCTGACCTGGACCGCGGGGGAGACAGCCGTATCAGAACTGGCCACAGACGAGAAGATGCACTACCTGGGGCTAGTGGTCCCGGAGGATGAGAAAGCGATGATCCTGCAGATGGCGGAAAGGGATAGATCTCTTGCGGCAAAATCGGGATCTGTATCCATATATCCCACCCAGTGGGACTGGAGAGACGTGTCCGGCAACGACTGGACGACGCCGATAAAGGATCAGAGGCAGTGCGGCTCTTGCGTTGCCTTTGCCACTGTGGCGGCCATTGAGTCCAATTTGGAGATCTTCAAGAGAGACCCATCCCTCGATCCCGACCTTTCCGAGGCAGATCTTTTCTTCAGGGGCTGCGGCGACTGCTGTGGACGGGGCTGGTATTTCACTCCCGCTCTGAGATTTGCTCAGTCCAGTGGAGTTCCTGACGAGGCATGCAATCCTTATCAGGGGGATAAGACCGGCAGCTGCCCGGACAGAGACAAACGCGTGGTCAAGATAGAGAGCTGGACGACCATAACCAACAGCTTCCAGGCCAAGGAGTGGCTCAGCCAGCGCGGTCCACTCATCGGCGGGCTGAGCGTTTATGAGGATTTCTTCTATTATGAGAAAGGAGTCTATAAGACTGCATACGGCGGATATATGGGCGACCACGCAGTATGCGTTGTGGGCTTCGATGATGCCAAAGGCTGCTGGATCTGCAAGAACAGCTGGGGACAGGGCTGGGGAGAAAGCGGCTGGTTCAAGATCGCCTACGGAGAATGCGGAATGGGAAGCCAGTTCGCTTTCTATGGAGTTCAGTTCACAGCAGACGATGACCTGATCATGCCAAAATCAGGAAGGGTTATTGTGCGCTTTACCGGCAAGAGCACCACTCTGGAGGATGAGATCTGGCTATACCGTCCTGAGGAGAAACTGATCTTCCGGGCGGTTGACTCCGATCTGGGCAAGATCCATGATCTGGGAGCCTTTCCCGCCGGAACCCGGCTCACATTTGCCCTGAAGACTTCAGCGGGGCATATCTTCTACAGCGACCAGCTCTTAAACGACGACGTCTGCGACCATGTTAACAAAACCGGCATTGGAACCTACAAATGGCAGCTTAATTGGGAGGACCTCTACGGCCTGGGGGAGAAGGACTACAACGATGTGAGCATGGAGATTGAGATCATTAGCGCCACCTCCGAGGATCTGGTGATGCCCAAAGAGGGAAGGGTCTTTGCCACCCTTAAACAAAGGCATGCCGCCACCAAAGAGGAGTTCAGGCTGAGCTCTCCGGAGAATAGGTTGATCTTCACCCTGGATAGCCCCATGGGAAAGGCAATAGACCTGGGAAAGTATCCCGAAGGCGCCAGCCTCACATTCGCCTTCAAGACACTTGAGGGTTACACCTACTACACCGATCAGGTGAAAAACCCAGATTTCTTGAGCCACGTGAGAAAGCTCCCCACTGGATACAACAAATGGGAGCTTCGCTGGGAGAAATCCTATGGGATGCGCCTCAAAAGCTACAAGGATCTCACAGCAGAGATAATAGTGGCACCCATCGTCCGAGAGGATGTGATTTTGGAGAAAGACAGCCACGTGGTGGCCAGACTGGTCAGCAAGAATACGCCCAATCATAACCAGTTCTGGCTCTATAAGCCCGAGAAGAAGCTGATCTTCGACTCCATTCAGGGAAACGTGGGCAAGAGCTTTGAGGTAGGAGACTATCCGACAGGAACCAGGCTGATCTTCGCTCTGCAGACCCAGGATGGGGCCTTCTTCTACACAGACAGCGGCCTCAATGAGGACGGGAAATCGCACGTCCTTCGGCTGAAGCTCGGATCGAATAAATGCCAGCTTCGCTGGGAGGACCTTTACGGTCTGAAGGACACCGACTATAACGACCTGGTGGTGGAGATCAAGATGGATCCAAAACAGGATCCTAAAAAGCGGGTGACTGGATAATATCCAACGGGTGGCATGGGATTAGGCTGGAATAAATCAGGAACAAGGCAGCCAGTCCACGCAGATCTCGCCGGACTGGCTGTCAGACCACAGCTGGATCAACTTCTCGATGGAGAATACACCGGTCAGATCCTCAACGCTGCGGCCGATGAGAGGATGGCGGCCTTTTGCGGTGACGCTGGGGTCGACGGACTGCCAGGCGATATGAGCATTGCCTATGACATTGGAGCTGATGCTCGCCTCCAGGCCTCCTCTCGGCGACGCGGCGTCTGCGGAATTTGCATAGGCTCCAGTTCGAACCTGAGTATCTCTATTCAAGTGCTCTACATCGGTGTATGATTCGGTCATGACGGAACCGGTATCATAGTTCTTGACGGTAAGGGTATCACTCTGGCCGCCACTGATAGCGGCTGGTGTAAAGGCCAGGGGTATCTCACCCTTAATGCCGGGAATGGCCATAAACATGATCACCAGACAAATCAGCTTCATCCACATCCATCGGTCACCATTTCGGTAATTGACGTATTCGCATTTCAACTTGTTGCCCAAGGAGTCCCCATCCTTTAGGTTGGGGAGGAATTGGGCGCTCCAGTAAGTTATTTATGCTCATAAGTCTATCTCCTGATGTGTGTTTTGCATGATCTGGTAGGGCTGAGCCTGAAACGGCAGGGCACCCTCGATAGAAGGGATAAAACAGCTTCCTAACCAATCTGCCCGCAGACCTGGGACAAAACAGCCTATCGGAGGCATGAGATTCAGTAATGAGTCTAGGTGAGAGTTTGACACATGATTCTCCTTCCGATAGGTGGGGTGCCAGCGAGCTAATCTTCGCCACAATGCAGTCAGCATGAAGAGTCAGCCACCCTTACGCCTCGCGACTTTTTGTGTAGAGGCAAGCCATGCCCTTCAGGGCGTGGTAGTTGACGCTGTTGCTCTGAATAGAGTGCAGCTCATGCCCATGCCCCTGCAGATCATTCCCTCTACCGGGTTCCCAGCTGAACGATCCGATTCGTATCTTGCAGGGTGTTATTCCGGTTCGTCTGAGCCGCCTGGTTGTTAGGGTCAAGAAGCAGGGCTTTATCGAAGCGTTCCAGCGCTTCCTGGTACTTTCCCTGCTCCCGCAGGACTACCCCCTCATTATTCCAGGCACCTGGATTCAGAGGATCGAGTTTGCTTGCCATCTGAAGACAGACCAGCGATCCGGAGAGATCGCCTTTATCAGCCAAAGCCATGCCCTTTCCATTCCAGGCTTCAGAGTCTGAAGCATTCAGCCCCAATACTTTGTCAAAGCAGGCTATAGCCTCATCATGCCTGTCTAATCCTCTGTAGAGGGCAAGGCCCTTCCAGTTCAAAGCCTCGACATTCGTGGAGTTTATCGCCAGAGCCTTTTCGAAACTTGCTATTGCATCCTCATAACGACCCAAGATGCCAAATGCATATCCCTTGCGGTTCCAAAGGTTAACATTGCCGGGGTCCAACTCCAGGGCCTCATCATAGCTTCTTGCGGCCTCTTCTATGCTGCCGTTATACAATTGCTGATCTCCAAGGCTCGACCAGTATTCCGCCGTATGCTCTTCCGCCGCCGAGGGAATGCTTGTCGCTGCCAGAAGAGCTAATAGGGTCAATGCGAGCTTCATGAACAGCCATCTTTCATTCTGGAGATATATCTCTACCTATTCTATCTATATCCCGCATTCTACTATTCTCTCTTGATCTGATCCATCTTCATGGATAGAATGAATATTCTCCAGCCCAAAAGTTAATTAATTCCCCCTTCATATCACCATATATAACGAGGCCAGGTTTATCGCTCTGGGGATCCTGGCAGAGGAGTGGAGGAGGTTCATTATTTGAAGAGATTCGATGTAATGCTGGAAAAGGATATATCCGGATACGAAGGAGAATTTTCCGATATCATTCATCAAGCTCCGGCCTTTTATAGAATGATGACCAGGCTGCTAGATGATAAAGATCTTCCCAAATCCATGTCGCCGCAGATTATTGCCGCCATCGCATACTTCATTCTGCCCGAGGACATAATTCCCGAAGATAAGTTCGGCCCGGTAGGATATGTCGATGATATCTATCTATGCGCCTTCGTCGCATATGAGGTGATGAAGGAAACAGGATCTTCCGATATCATATCCCGGAACTGGGATGGAGGCAGGCCTGTGATCGAGCTGGTAGAAGAGATACTCAATCGCGAAAAGGAGCTTTTGGGCAATAAGAAAGAAAGGATGATGCAGTATATAGGCTTCGACGAGATTTAGCTCGAGCAAATTTTTTGGTCCCTATTCCCTTCTGGGCTTATAGGGACGCCTCATCTGACCATTGCAGAATATGCAGGTAGTGACCATAACGCCTTCTGATAGCCTCACCCTGGAGTTCCCCGGGGACAGGTAGCTGCCACAGTGTCGGCAGCAAAGCCTCTTAAGAGATCGGGGCATTCTGACCCTGGTGCGAGTGCTTATCCGCCGGGCGATCTGGACATACCTATTGCTTCTCTCAGGATGAAGCCGGTGCGCCTCCTCTGCCAGGACAAAGAGCCTTTCCATACGCTGCAGGGCAAGATCTCTGGATCTATGATTGTCCTTTCTTCGTCTCACGCCAGGACTGTGGCCACCGGGTCTATAAACCTATTTCGTCGAGAGAATCTATTTCTACATCCAGTGAGAATATCGGATTCAATGGCTGCTACATCGCTTTCCATCAAGATCGCCCCGGAGATGGAGGATTATATCCGCGCTCGCTCTACAGATATGCGCATCGCCACCACCTGCGAAGGCCCTCTGATCTTCTCCGTCAAGACCAGTCCACCCAAGCCCACAGATCATGTCATATCTGTTGGAGGGCGTATGGTCTACATCTCTGCCGTCCAGGCACCTTATATCAAGACCATAGATGCGAGTATGCTTCCGCGCTGCGCTCTGGAAAAAAGGACCCGTAACTGATGGTCGCCAAAAGAAGGCTATTTCATTGCTATCCTTAACTCTGCCCATTGGGGAATAGGTCTGCCTTTTTAGACTGGTTCTTAATTGACAGATCACTGTTTTAGCGATATTTTTATCTACTAATATTCCCCATATGACGAATATGGAATCTTGGGTAGTTGACTGGATTAAAGAGCAAAGAAGTTTGGGAGTTAAGTGCCTTGAGATAAAACAGCGAGGAACGAAATATTATGTTTATCATTCAACTACTCATTGGGATAAAAATATCAAGAAAGCAATAAAGACTTCAAAATATCTGGGACGACTTGATCGCGAAAGGGGGATGGTAGAATCTCATGAAAACCAAGAAAGCCAGAGATCAGAGGCGCAATCGACAGATGTGCGTAATGTTACCGAGTACGGAAACTCTATCTTGCTTCAGGAGTCCTTGAAAGACTTAAAACCATTATTGATAGGAGCTTTTCCTGGAAATTGGGAAGAAGTTTACGCTCTATCAAAATTGCGAGTCACTGGAAACGTTCCGTTAAAAAGAGCTGAAAGTGCGTGGGAGAAATATTATAATATAGAATCAATTAATCCTAACCTCAAACCAAAAAATCTTTCTAAGATGTTGCATGAGGTTGGAACAAATCGCGATGGTCAACGTGTTGTTTTTAGGACGCTTCTTGACCGGAGTGAACAGCTTGTTTATGATCTGAGCTATGTTTTTTCGCGGTCGGTGAGTATAAGCTTGGCCGAAAAGGGCTACAATAAGGACCGAATTCATATCCCTCAAATCAATATTGTTCTGCTTTGTAGCGCTGATACAGGATTGCCGACGATGATAAGACCTCTCCCCGGCAGTGTTAAAGATATTAAGACGTTAAGCAACTCACTTCTTGAACTCGATATTCGTGGCAAGGTATTGATTCTTGATAGAGGATTCTTCTCAGAAGAGATATTTAATTTCCTTGATAAATTGGAGATATCATATCTAATTCCTGCAAGAAGAAATAGCCACTATTATGAGGAACGCATTCATCTTAATGAACATTTTCGCTATCATAAGCGATTGATAAGATGCGGATGCAAGAAGCTAGGAAACAAATATCTCTATCTCTTCGAGGATCAAGTCCTGATGCTTGAAGAGCGCGATACCCTTTATGATAAACTGGATGCAGGTAGGATCACAAAGGTAGAACTTCACGAGGAGATGAAAAAATCAGGGCGTATTCTCATCATATCTAATCGAAAAATGAATGAACAAGAAGCCTATGAATTATTTAAGAGAAGAGAAAGTGTTGAGAAGATGTTTGACACCTATAAATCAACATTATCAGCTGATAGGTTATATTTGCATGATGATGAAAGCGTCTTTGGACATGTGTTTATAGCATTTTTATCTCTTTATGCCTACTGCAAACTCGAATTGCTATTAAAGAAGGCTGGGGCAAATAAAAAAATGACACCTGGCGACTTACTCTTTGAGTTCAGCAAAGTATATCATATTGATTTTGGAGAACATGGGAAAATAATGGAAGTTCCTAAGAAAATTAGAGATATTGAAGCTAAACTTGGGCTAAACATATTCCCCACGTAGGCGGAGTTTAGGTGCTATGTTATGCGACTGCCTCAACCCGGATGCGATCAGAATCATCCACCATACGGCCAGGCTCATCAACGCCAGAAGTGATAAAGAGGCATAATCCATTATCGAGATCACCAGAACGATAATTTCCTTTATATGGTGATATAGACGATTGTGATAAGATCGCATCGGGCGGTATATTCAAAGGAAAATAGAGGATATCTCAGATAAGATCGCAAACCGTCAAACCGAAACCATTAAGTCGCCAAGAGGGCGAATATGTATGGGAATGATTCCCAGGCGGATGCATGTGAATAAAACCAAGTCGTCAGTCTGGCTGACACTGATAGGCGCAATTGTATTTCTGGTTCTCTTGTGGCGTCGGATTTTGCAGATGCCTGCAGAAAGAGATGAAGAAGACGACAGCAGAAATCGCAAGAACCGTCCGGTATCATAGACTTCGATCTCCTTTTTTAAGCCAAAAAAATTTAGCGGCCCTCCAGCCATTCATCAAGAGCGCGCATTGATGCAGCACGGTGAGATATTCGATTCTTCTCCGCCAGCTCCATCTCGGCCAGGCTCTTTTCCCCCACATAGAATATGGGGTCGTATCCAAAGCCCGAGCTTCCCCGTGCCTCATGGCCGATCTGCCCTTCAACTATCCCCTGGAACATCCGGGGCTTAAGCCCCGGCTCGGAATACACAACCACCGACTTGAAGAAGGCCTTGCGATTCGAGATCCCATCCATGAGCCGCAGTATTCCCTCATTGCCAATGGTCTTCTGGACATAGGCGGAGTAGACCCCAGGAAAGCCGCCCAGCGCCTCGATGAAAAGGCCAGCATCCTCCAGCATTGCTGGCTCCTTTAGCCGGGCCATGATCTCGTTAATGCCATAGACCGCCACCTCTTCCAGAGTATCCGCCTGAATCTCAGTATAGCCAAGATCCTTCTGCTCCAGACCATCGATAATGGCCCGGGCCTCCACATACTTTCCTTTGTTACTGGTGATAAAGCTGATCATATTATCTCCCAAAATTCTTCTCAGTCGGATCTATTAAGCTTATTATCGGAATCGCTTTTCCTGGCCTCTACCTCCAGCCTCACCATCCCCACATGAACATCACCATTCTCATCCAGAGGATGAAGCTGGATGTATCTATCCACCACCTCATGAATAAAATCCGATCTCATCTCCACCGGGACTCTTTGGATATAGGGCAACCAGGTGCTCTCAATCCATGAGGCCAGGCCCGCCTTGTCCTTCTGGACCATATCCTTATGCAATAGCTCTACCCGAACCGCTCTCAGGCCGGATTCATCCAGCCAGGCCCGGTACTCCTCCGGTCCATAAAAGCCGTAAGGAAACTGGAAGCCTTCGAAGTAAGGATACCATTTCTCTTCATCGATCATCTCCCCGGCAAGATCCAGGACGCTGGCCGCATTGCCCCTTCCTCCAAACTGCATAAAGACCCGGCCTTCGCTCTTCAGGCTCCGCCTGATCCCCGCCAGAACTGGCCTGTGATCCAAAATCCAGTGAAGAGCAGCAAAAGAGAGGATAAGATCAAACTGGTCATGGTATGGCAGATCCCGGGCATCTTGGTGCTGGAACTCGAGGTTTGGCCATAGCTCATCAGGGAAGCGTGATCGTGCAAAGTTCAGCATCTCCAGGGAGCTATCAACCCCCACCACCGACCCCCTGGGAACGAGGCGCGATATCTCGGCGGTGATCTTGCCGTCTCCGCATCCGATATCAAGTATCCTTTCATCTCCCCTGATTGAGATCTTGGACAAAAGTTCCTGCGCCCATGTCTGCTGGGCAGACGAGCTCTTCTCATAGGTATTAGGATCCCATCTGTGCATGGTTTTCTCCTTATGCTATCCTTCTTCCCTATATGATAAGCCTTTTCGAGCGCCATATCACATAAACACAGGCTGGAAGCCCCGCTCTTCAGGGCAGGGAGGAAAGCCGCAAGTAGCCC